>CAXVWN010000317.1:0-7272 GCA_964263725.1 Spirosoma sp. | reverse complement strand
TTGCCAATGAGCGATACCTGTGGAAGTACCTGAAAAACGATACCGTACTGGCAGAGTTAAAAGCCTTGTTTCAGCATTGCCGGACGATTGCTTTTGATGACTGGTCGAGCCTGGCCGGAGCTTCCGATCTATGGAATGGCTTGCTGACTGATGTAATTAAACCGATTGGTAGAAAGGACCTGGAGTTTATTTTTTATCTGGGAAATTCGCAGAAAAAGCTATCCTTTCAGGTCGATGAAGCCCTCGATATCATCAGCGATTTTTCCCGATATGGACAGGTTACCTTTGCGCTGGATGAGGAGGAAGCCATTAACCTCTGGCAGGTACTCAACGGGGTGCATCTGAATAGCCTGATATCGGAACAACCGTTTCCGGACCTGAAACGGAAATACATCTCCATTTTCAGAACTATGAACATTGGCCGGTTGCTGATTTACTCGGCTACCAATGCGATGTTATTTACCAAAACCGAGCCATTTGCCCTGGCCCGCAGGAAAGTGACATCAGCCATCGAGATGGCGGTCGATGCCCGTCAAAACTTCATCGAAGGTTTCACCATTGGTCTGCTGCTTCGGCTTGAGATGCCGCAATGCCTTACATTGGGCCTTATCGTCTTTGGCAGCTATGGTGAATTGAGCACAAATCCAGAGCAGAAAGACCTGTTAACCTATATGGATCACTGGCTCGACGACTTGAAAAAACCGGAAACCTTATACCTCTATCAATGAAAGCCTCCAGGTTCGATTCAATTCCTCCGGGTTGTTAAACGAAAACGGCTGAAAGTTGAGTAATCTTGTATAATCGAACCGTCGATAAGGCAGATGAAATCAACGATATAATGAAAAAGGTTAAGCTATCTGACATTAGTGGTGATCCGCCAGCCCAAATTCTACTCAACACCAAACCTATACATACGCTGGTTAATGAAATAGCTTCGCTGGAAAGGGAGCAAACAATTCTGCTCGACTTGGGGAATGACATCACTAAGGTTCGTGAGAAGAATGACTTGATTACCTTGTTCTCCAAACATATTAAGAAGCTTTTCCATTTTAACCATTCGATTGTTACACTGATTGATTCGCGCCGGGAAACGTACACCCCTTTTTTGCTTGATCCCGCTTCGTCGCCCATTAAAAACCATGCCGAATATCCATCGTTAATTACTTCGCATTTTTCGCTGGATGAACCGTTTATTCAGGCAGTGATGAACGCCGATGGACCCATCTCTTTTTTGATGGAAGATATCATTTATAAGCCTGATAGTCCGGCATTTCTGAGAATTAACTATGAAGCAGGCATCCGGGAAATTCTGATGACTCCGCTGAAAAGTAAGGAACAGATCATTGGATTTCTTCATATGTATGCCGACAATACGGTTAGCTTTACCAACGAGTTTAAGCGTATCATTAAAGGTATTTCTCCACAGCTTTCCGGCGCCGTTTCTAACATTATCAAAAATGACGCGATCCGTCGGAACGAATGGGAGAATGGCGTTTTGCTATCGCTGAGCAACGACTTGGTGACAGTTCGAAACAGAAAGGATTTGCTGCATGTCATTAATTATGGCCTTGGCAAGCTCATCAACTTCACCCACAATGTAATGACCATTTTGGACGATACGGGGGAGACGTATAAAGCTTATTTAATGGATTCAGAGTCTCCGATCAAGGATTTTTCGAAGTATAACGAAGCCATATCCCTGCCTAACCCCGTCCATGATGGCCTTTACGACGTAGCCGTCCAATCCGATAAACCCATTGTATTTGCGATGAAGTCGTTTGACCTGGGTAATGTGCCGGTATGGTTTAAACTAAACTATGCCGCGGGTGCTCGTGAACTGGTAATCAAAAAGTTACCCGGCGAAGGTACACGGCAACACAGCCTGATTTTATTCGCCGACAACCTGAATACATTTGACGAAAACGCTTTACGGATCATCGACCGTATTTCCAGTCAGTTATCGACTGCCGCCCGAAATATTGCGGCCAACGAGGAGATTCTTAACAAAGAAAAAGAAAAGTCGTTCCTGCTCGATTTTAGCCAGGATATAGCCGAAGTCCGCAGTAAAGAGGACCTGTTTGATGCCGTTCGCCAGGCACTGAAAAAGATAAATCCCCTCGGTGGGTACGTCATCCGGAAATTAAATGATGATCGAACAACCCTGAGTACATACCTCCACAATGAACGTATAGCTTCGCCCAATGATCCGGATTTACTGAACGTAATTGACGCCAAATTTCCTATTAACGATGGACTCCAAAATAGGGTACTTGATAGTCCAATTCCGCTTCTTTTTAGTGTCGATGCAGAAATCAGACGGGGTGTTACGTCAGCCTATTTGTTGCTCTGGCAAAAGATGGGCTTCAGGACTATGGCCGGTGTCCCACTGCGCAACGGGACAAAAGAGTTAGGAATTCTCTGGATAACTATTGACAAGATCAATATGCCGCTTCTTCAGGGGATTTGTGCGCAAATATCAACCGCCATGGCTAACATTATGGCGAATGAAGACGTGCTGACCAAAGAGCGGGAGAAATCATTCCTGCTTGAATTCAGCAACGACATTGCAAGCGTACGAACGAAGGATGACCTTGAACAGGCCATTGCCAATGTGCTTCGCCACATGCTTAATACGAAGCTGGCTATGATTCAACTGATCGACGAGGATGGCATTAACCTGACACCGTACATGTCGGACAATAGCTTGTTTGAAATAGCCAGAACAAAGCATGAAGAGTTAGTGGCGAAACGAATTGATATCCATGAAGAATACACGGCCAGAGTTTTTAAGAAGGGCGAAGCCATTGCGTTCAACATCGACGAAGAACTAGAAAATAACCCCGCCAACGACTTTCCGAAACTGTGGAAAACGGTTGGTTTTACCCATACGTATGCCGCACCGTTACGCATTGGCGACAAAAATATTGGCACTTTGTGGCTCATTGCCGATACGATAAGCGCGGAACTGCTTAAGGGCCTTTGCTCTCAGATTGCCGTTGCTATTGCCAATATCAAAGCCAACGAGCAAATTCTGCTGTACAAACAAAAGCTCGAAGACGAAAACGATTACCTGAAAGAGCAGATCAGGACGATCTATAATTTTTCGGAAATCATTGGCAGCGGAGCCGAAATGCAGAAGGTTTACCAATTGATGTCGCTGGTTGCGGATTCCAATTCTACCGTGCTGTTGTTAGGCGAAACGGGTACCGGCAAAGAACTGATTGCCCGCGCAATTCACAACGCATCGCCCCGAAAAAATAAGTTGATGATCAAGGTAAACTGTGCTGCTCTGCCCGCCAATCTGATCGAAAGCGAACTCTTCGGTCACGAGAAAGGCGCCTTTACCGGTGCCATCGACCGGCGTATCGGTAAGTTTGAACTGGCCCAGAACAGCACCTTATTTCTAGATGAAATTGGCGAAATGCCGCTGGAATCTCAGGTGAAATTACTGCGGGTACTACAGGAGCGCGAACTCGAACGAGTGGGTGGGAAAACGACGATAAAAATTGATGTGCGCATTGTGGCGGCCACGAACCGAAATCTGGAAGAAGAGGTCAGGGAGGGTCGCTTTCGGGCAGATCTTTACTACCGGCTGAATGTGTTTCCAATTAACCTGCCCCCTTTGCGGGAGCGACTTGAAGATATTGAACCGTTAGCCAATTTTTTCGTCTCCCGCTTCAACAAGAACATTGGCCGAAACATACGCTCCATTTCCTCAGGCGTTATTCAGGAACTGAAAAGCTATTTATGGCCGGGCAATGTCAGGGAACTGGAACACTTGATTGAGCGCAGTGTTTTATTAACCCGCGATACGGTGTTACGAGAGGTTCAACTTCCAAAGCATAAAAAGAGCACTAAGGACGTGAACGATACGACATCGCCTAAAACGCTCGATGAGGTTGAACGAGCCTACATTATCGACGTCTTGAAACGGTGTAGTGGTAAGATTTCGGGGAGTGGCGGAGCGGCCGAAATTATGGACATTCCCGGCACGACACTCCATTCCAAAATGAAAAAGTTAACCATTACAAAAGGAGATTATTACCTGAAGTAGTACCTGTTTAACTTCCCCGTATTTTATAATGTAATGTTACGCATTGCACCGGGTTGAAACCCGGTGCAATGCGTAACATACAATCAGTTGCTTCGATTTGTCTTCTCGTCTGGCTGCAAATACCACTTTTTCCCAACTGGATCAATTGGCAGGCCGTTTTTTTTCCATGATGCTGCTCTTCGTATGAGTAGGTGCTGTAGTCAACCTATCACGGGTCTGACGGTATTTCGTGAACTGAACATAAATCCGCGAAATACCGTGAAATTCATGCCACCACATTTTAGTTTATCTTCTGATTATCAGTACTTTATTTGTTTGGCATGTGAGTTGCAAACTAATATATAAACCCAAGTCTATCATCTATTCTTAAATACGGGCTCAGACGCGGGTAACTCAAAAACAGCAAGCAAATTATGAAAATCGTAGTCATTGGCGGTAGCGGCCTCATCGGAACTAAACTTGTAAATAAACTTCGTCAACTTGGTCATGAGGTCATAGCAGCATCGCCAGCAACTGGCGTGAACACCATCACGGGTGAAGGCTTAGCAGACGTACTCACCGGCACACAAGTAGTTGTTGATGTTGCTAACTCGCCCTCATTTGAGGACAAGGCCGTATTGGAATTCTTCGAAACATCAAGCCGCAATCTGCTGGCTGGCGAGATCAGAGCCGGGGTTAACCATCACGTAGCCTTATCGGTGGTTGGTACCGATCGGTTACCGGAAAGTGGGTATTTTCGAGCAAAACAGGCGCAGGAAAACCTGATCAGAAAGTCCGGCGTTCCGTACACGATCGTCCACTCAACGCAATTTTTTGAATTTCTGGGAAGCATTGCCGCGTCTGGAGCGAAAGGGGAAGCGATTCACTTATCACCGGCATCTATTCAGCCCATTGCTTCGGATGATGTGGCAGCCGCAATGGCCGATGTTACGCTGGGAGAGCCGATTAACGGCACAGTTGAAATTGCCGGGCCTGATCGAATAAGTCTTGCTGTACTTGTGCAGAACTATTTAACAAAAAATCAGGACCCCCGCCAGGTGATCGTCGATGTACACGCCCGTTACTTCGGGGCCGAATTGAACGACCAGTCACTTGTTCCCGGCGACAGTCCTCGAATTGGGGATATAAACTTCGAAACCTGGTTTAAAAGCCAGCCTCAAAAAGCCATAGCGTAACTACGGCTGGTTTAACGGTTAATCGGGCAGTGTCTCCAATGGATGCTGCCCGATTAACCGTTAAATGTGATCAATGGGGGATGTTTCCCGCGAACCGACAGTAGTACATTTAATCAGGTTAGTTCCTTTGTATATGTTTCGATACGTTAAGGAACAGAGCAATTGAAATACGTTTAAAACAGCATGATTTATAAACTGATTCAAACAAACGGTGATTATGCGTATCTCTTCCTGCGAATTGTAGCCGGGATAGTTATCTTTCCTTACGGCATGCAAAAGCTTTTTGGCTGGTTTGATGATTTTGGCGGTGGCGTTGGAATCAACGCTACGCTTAGGCAATTGGCTGCAAAGAAAGTGCCGAAAGTACTAGCCTGGTTAATTATCATTGGCCAATCATTCGGCAGTTTTGCTTTATTAGCGGGCTGTTTTGGGAGGTTTGCCGCAGCCGCGAACTTCGTCATTTTTACCGGAGCGATAGTTGCCCATGCCTCTGAGGGCTGGACAATGAATTGGATGGGGAAAAAGAAAGGAGAAGGAGTTGAATATTTTGTCCTGCTTCTATCTATCCTGCTCATTATTATTTTTAGGGGGAGTGGACCCTTCTCAATTGACCGTTGGCTACTAGTAATAATCCAGGAATGGCCTTGAAAAAATTGACTACTATGGGTTTTAGCACACAAAAGTTAAAGAGTGACGCTATGAAGTTTAAATAATAATTGCCGGAATTAATTCCACCGCTACAGCAGTAAAAATCTCAATAGTGTACAAATTATCTTGCTTTATTTGATGACCTTGCCTTCACATTCAAATGGGAATGACAAAACGGTATCTCGTTTGTGAACGTGAAATACAAGCTCATTTTTACGCTTAATAACCGTATCGCCGATAGCAATAGAATCCTTAAACAGAAGATACCAACTGCCCAGGTCAGAATACTTATTTCGATTGCCATTATATACATTAGTACCTTCTATACTAAACCAACGATCGTTAACATCTCGTGATTCTACTTTAATAGCACATTCTCTGGATCGGTAGTTTTCTGCATCAATTTCACAAGTATTACCTCCGCAGCTTGAAGTCAAAATGATAAGCGTAAATGTTGTGAAGATTTGCTTCATCTTTCTTGTTATATAAGTGCCCTTGTGTAATTCTGCACTTTAGATAGGGCAAAAATAATATATGCCTGATATTAAATCAGACGAATTGTTTTGATATCCTATTTGCCTGTCAAAAGCCAATTTTGTAAGGATACATTACAAACTTATTCGTCAATATAGTCCAGATCTTTTTTAAATGTTTCGTCGAGAAAAGCCAACGCTGCGAAGGCGATTACCAGCGTGAGAAGGCCCACGGTTAAGGCACTATAAATTGTTCCTAAAGCTGGTTTCAATTGGATGAATAGGGCGCTCAGCGGAATTGTTGCGCCCCGAACAAAATTTGGTACGGTGGTGGCGACGGTTGCCCGGAGGTTCGTGCCAAATAATTCGGCGGCAATTGTTACAAATAATGTCCAGTAGCCGTTGGCGAAACCAAGGCAAACGCAAATAGCATAAAAGAGTGTGATATCATGCACAGGAGCTAATAAATAGATCAGCATGAATACAAGGGAAAGTAGCATAAACAGCCGAATTACTTTCTTGCGACTTTGCAACGATTGGCTCAGAAAACCACTGACTAAATCACCCAATACTTGCCCGGAAAAACTCAGCATTACGGCTTTCCCCGCCACAACGGGTGCACTTAAACCAAGCGCTTTGCCAAATTCCGGTGAGAATGTAATCAGAATGCCGACCACAAACCAAATGGGTAACCCCACCAGAATGCACTGAATATATTTGTTCAGTCGGCCCTTGTCGGAAACGAGCATTAACACGCTGCCACGAGTGAGCGCCTGTTGTTTGATTTTTACAAACATCCCGGATTCTAACACGTTTACCCGCAAAATAAGTAACAGAAGTCCCAGGCCGCCCCCAATAAAATAAGAGATCCGCCCATCGAATAAATAGGCCATGAAATAATCCAGAATTGCACACAATACGC
>CAXVWN010000316.1:0-38786 GCA_964263725.1 Spirosoma sp. | reverse complement strand
TCTTGTTTATGTAATTAAAATGTCAAAATCAATTGAAGCTATCCGTTTAGCCGGGGCGGAAGCAGGTTAGCGGTTGCTTTGGTACGAAGGATCGTAGAAAGGTTTCGAGCCGGGAGATTGACAGAGCAGTCGCAACGCTTTTACCCTATCTAATCAACTTACCAGAATTCTTTCCAGAAACAGCGCACGCCCGGCAAACGCGAAACCAGCTTACTGGCTTTAGCTAAACTGTTACGTTTTCGGTTAAGACCGCTTATGCAACGGGATAGCTTCTAACTGATTCTTTTCTAGCGTAGGCCTTTTTAGAAGTGCCCATCTTCTTCTTTCAACCAATGAATCAACGGGTTAGGTTGATCGCAGGAGTCGAACCCGCATGTAAGAGACAAAACCAGTCAATCACCAACAGCATATCGAAATCAGCCAAAGACTGCGATACTATGAGGCTATACAGAAACCCCCATCCGGTTTGGTTATTGACTAGAACCATCACAACAAAGGTTGGTAGCTGCTACGCAGTGTTTTTGCGTAGCTCAGAAAGTTTTTCCATTTTTCAGAAAAATCTAAAAATCGCACCGGCGACCTCCCAGATGCCTGCTAACCGAAATGCCCTTGTTCGCTATAAAACACTGGATGCGTGCTTGCGCAACCGGCAACGCAAATGGACACTCGACGACCTGATGGAAACCGTTTCGGAAGCACTCTATGAATACGAAGGAATTGGCAAAGGCATTAGCCGACGTACCGTTCAGGCTGATCTTCAGCTCATGCGGAGTGATAAATTGGGGTATTTTGCGCCCATTGTTGTAGTCGATAAGAAATACTATACCTACGAAGACGCCACCTACAGCATCACCAACATCCCGCTGTCGGATGGCGACCTATCGCGGATGAATGAAGCCGTTGAGGTGTTAAAGCAGTTCAAAGGGTTTTCGCATTTTACGGCGCTCAATGAAGTGGTTCAGAAACTGGAAGATCATGTATATTCAACCGCCAAAAAATCGGTTTCAGTCATTGATTTCGAGAAAAACGATAACCTGAAAGGACTTCACTGGTTGGACATTTTATATCAGGCCGTTATTCAGAAGCGGGTGCTTCAGATTCAGTATCAATCGTTTTCAGCCCGGCTACCGCAAACGTTTCCTTTTCATGTGTGGTGGCTGAAAGAATATAAAAATCGCTGGTTTGCGGTAGGCATACGCAACAGCAAAGAACACCTTATGAATCTGGCTTTGGATCGAATGCTGGCCGTTGAACCTGCTCCCAATGTGGATTATTTGCCTAATCAGGACATCGACCCCGATGTATATTACCGCGATATCATTGGCGTATCAGTCAGCGAGAATACCCGAGCTGTAAGCGTGAAACTATTTGTTAATCGCCTGCATGCGCCCTATGTCGAGACTAAACCATTCCATCATTCGCAGCAGGTAATCGAGCGAACAGCCAGAGGAATTGTTATTCAACTCAATGTGCAGCATAATTTTGAGCTGGAGAGAGAAATTCTGGGGTTCAGTGAAGGCATACAGGTCCTTGAACCCGAACAGCTTCGCAGAATTATTCAGAAACGCCTGCAGGCCGGGTTAAATGGGTATGATCCCACGGAATCTAAATCACCGGATTTGGAACAGCCATAAATGGCAATGAAGAAATATTAACGGGGCAATTAGCGTCAAAATATGGTCCATCAACAGTGCCTGCTTTAAGAATTAACCAACATTTGCAACGTAGTTTTCTCGTAAACCGACAGATTAGCATCTCGAACCCGCATCATAATTGGTCGGATAGTACAAGTTACTTCATCGGCACAGTCGTCGCAACGAACGTAAAAATTCAGTGAAACGCAAGGCGTGGGAGCAATCGGTCCATCGATAATGCGTATCACCTGAGCCAGATTGACACGCTCAGGGCTAACCCGCATGAGGTAGCCCCCTCCTTTTCCTTTTTGACTTTGCAGAATTCCGTGATTACGTAATTCCAGGAGAATGCTTTCCAGAAACTTTTTCGGAATGTTTTCTTTAGCCGATATAAAGCTAATCAGAATTGGCCCTTTTCCATATTCTTCGGTGAGTACTTTTAAGGCCTTTATAGCGTATTTCGCTTTCTTTGAAATCATCTTGTTAGTCTAGTTTCCAACAGTAGCTATAAACTGGGAAGGGCTATAACTTGGTCAAATATAAGGGACGTAACATTAAATCTATTATTTCCATAGATTTAATGCTGAAATTCGAAAAGTTTGTTAATAACCAAACAGCTATTGCACAGATCTAGCTCCCTGATAGTAAATCTTCCTATACGTTAGAATTGGTAAACCACGGCGTTAATATTCATGCCGGCTCCTACCGAAGCGAACACAATTTTATTTCCCGGGCTAATTTGATGATCCTCTAAATTTCCTTTTAAAATCAGATCCAGCAACGTTGGAATCGTTGCGACCGAGCTATTTCCTAACCATGAAATCGTCATTGGCATCAGTTCAAGGGGTGGCATCGGCATGTCGTACAACTTAAATAGACGGTCCATAATAGCCGCATTCATTTTATCATTGGCTTGATGGATAATAACTTTATTGACATCCGAAAGACATAAAGTCGCTTTCTCCAAAACCGATTTAATGACTAAGGGAACATTGGTCAAAGCAAATTCATAAAGCTTTCGACCATTCATCTTCATGAAAATATCCTTGCTATTCACTTCTTGCGGGGCATACGACCGATTCATTTCCAATAAGTGGGCATGTTCAACCGCGTGAGTTTGGGTACAGTGAGCAATTATACCCTTCGCACTGTTGGGGGCGGCTTCCAAAATGACAGCCCCAGCCCCATCGCCAAATAAAAGGCAATCCCGATCATGGGGATCAATAACACGCGATAAGGTTTCGGTACCGACGACCATGCACCGGTGAGCATCGCCGGAACGTATATAATAATTGGCCTGAATTAATCCTTCCAGCCAGCCGGGACAGCCAAAAGCCAGATCATAAGCTACACAGTTCGGATTTTTGATTTGTAGCAACGCTTTGATTCGGGAAGCCAACGAAGGAACCATATTGACTCGATTACTGCCAAAAGCCACGTCGCCAAAATTATGGGCAACAATTAGATAATCAAGGCTTTCAGGATCAATACCTGAAGTTTCCAGGGCATTCTGGGCCGCTAAAAAACCCAGATCAGAGGCCTGTTGCTCGGGCTGGGCATAGCGACGTTCGCCTATACCGGAAATGGCCTTAAACTTGTCGAGGATAGTAGCCTGATCCTGAGCTAAAGGCGAGCCTTCTTTATCGAAAAAGCTATGATGGATAAAATCCTGATTGCTAATCTTGACGGCAGGAATATAACTGCCACTGGCGGCAATAACCGCTTTACTGGAATGCATCATACGAACGAGCACAAATACGGAGTAATAATCAGAATAGGTATATTTTGAAACCCATTGGTATTCTTGATTTAAACAAAATCTCTCTAACCAATACTTGATTCTGGAGAGTAATACCCAAAACTTCCTGGCCGGTTTAAACTCACCTTAAAGTCCCTGAGTATGGGCTAAAAACCAGACTCTCTTGCTGATAAACAAGTTAAAACAGAGGATTCATCTCAATTTTATTTTTACAATTGGGTATATCTGCACCAAACTATAGCCTGATATATTCGGTAAAGTTACGTTCATCACGCGGCTCATTGTAATTCTAAAAAGATTGTTTAGTGGAAAAATCAGTCAAATGGTCTTGAAAGCTACCAGACATTCAGCAACACCTTTTCCAAATACACCATTACATAGCTTCATTTGGGCACATTACACACCTATTAATCGTCAGTATCATCACTAAAAATAGCGAAGGCAACACACAATGGCAGAAATTAAATTTAACATCAACAAAAAAGGAACGGGCTTTTACATTGTAGGAGGAAGGAATTAAAAGTCGCCCGAATAGTTATGCCAACATCTGAAATACGCAGGGTTAACAGATAAATAACATGGCCAATTGAATCCAAAATGAGGATAAGCCTGTTGTTCTTAAACACGCATAAATTGTTTAAGTAAAACCTCTATTTTTAATTCGTATGGCAACTATTGCTTTGTATGGATTCGGCCGCATTGGGCGGCAGTTTCTGCGCGTCGGTTTAAAGAATAATCTATTTGTTCCCGTTTCAATTTCCGATATCCGTGACGAACCTACGCTGGCGGCTTTGTTCTCTGTCGATACCAACTACGGCCGCTGGCATGAGACCGTTTCGGGTAGTGAAGGCAAGTTAACCATTGGTGAGCGCACCATTCCATATATTAACTCAGCCAAAGAAGTACCGGATTGGGCGGCTCTGGGCGTTGATCTGGTGGTTGACTGCACAGGCCGCGCGTCTACCCGCGCTGGCGCGCAAGTCCACCTTGACCGGGGAGCTAAGTACGTGCTTATCAGCGCCCCCAGCAAAAGTCTGGCCGACTGCGATGCGGTACTTTTGAAAGGCATCAATCTGGATACCTTCGATCCGGCAAATCACCACATTATCAGTATGGGGAGTTGCACGACTAATGCGCTGGCGGCAGTTGTGAAAGTAATCCGGGAAAACTTCGGTATTCAATACGGGCTTTTTTCGACGATCCATTCGTACACCAATACCCAATCGTTAACCGATCAACCTATGAAAGATCGGCGCGATTCCTGGGCAGCGGCCGAAAACATTATTCCATCGTCGTCGGGAGCGGCAAGAGCGTTACAGTTTATCTGGAAAGATCTCAAAATTACGGGTAAAGCGTATCGTGTACCAACGCGTACGGGCAGCATTGCCGAGTTGAACCTGATTACCGAAAAAGATTGCACGGTGCAGGAAGTCAACGATGCCTTCCGAAAGGCGGCTACCGAAGGCCCGTTGAACGGTGTATTGGATGTGCTGGAAGATGAGTGGGCTTCCTCGCGAATTGTAGCCGACCCGCACTCGTCAATTATTGACCTGCCACTGACGGCAAAAGAAGGTAATCTGTTATCGGTAGCGGCCTGGTACGATAATGAATGGGGTTTCTCGAATCGGCTGGCTGAAGTAGCCGCGTTTCTGGCCGAGCGGATTTGATTCGACACGTTTCCCAGGGTACCTTGCACGACAAGAAAAAACAAACCGAATGGGACAACTTCATTACGATACCGTTTCCAACGCCATAGCAGCGTTGCAAAAAGAAGGCTACACGACGGATTTCCGACTGGAAGAAAATGCCATTGTTTGTTCGACAGATCGGTTGCAAGCCGACGCGTTCGACATTGTTGATGTGTACCGATATGAGGGCGACTCCGATCCGGCCGATGAAGCCAGTGTATACGCTATTGAATCAAAATCCGGATTAAAGGGCATTTTGGTAACGGGTTATGGTGCTTCTTCGGATACCATTTCCACCGAAATATTGGAGAAATTACGCCGACGATAATTTAAGGAAATGGATAATGAAAAATGAAAAATTGGTAGATAACAGTACTAACATTCTGATTATCAAAATACTCCTATTATCCAATATTCATTGTTCATTATCCATTTCCTTACTATAATCAATTCAGTTTACAGTTTAACACTACCATTCATGCAAGCAAGTATTGGCATTTCTGCCGAAAACCGGGAAGTTGTTGCTCATCAATTGGCCAAGTTGCTGGCCGATGAATTTGTGCTTTACACAAAAACACTCAATGCACACTGGAATCTGGAAGGCATTGATTTTCATTCCGTGCATCTGTATTTCGAAGACTTATACAATCAATCCCAGTCAATTGTAGATGATGTGGCGGAACGTATTCGTCAGTTAGGCCATTACGCACCGGCTACGCTGAAAAACTTTCTGCAACTAACTCATCTAACGGAACAAAACGAAGATGGGAACGACAGTCGCAGCTTAATCAGAACATTGCTAAGCGACCACGAAAGCATCATTGAATTTATTCGTGGGAGTATTGATGAGTTTGCCGACGAACACAAGGATGCAGGAACGAGTGATTACATCACGGGTCTGATGGAAAAACACGAAAAAATTGCCTGGATGCTACGGGCACATCTTAAATAAAAAGAACCGATTACAGGCCGTTCCCAAAAGGAACGGCCTGTAATTTTTACAACCGTTATTATTGAATCTTTGCCCATAACCGGCCAACATTCTTGAGTGGATTTACTTAGATAGCTGTGACAGATTTTTAGGAAATTTCAATAATCGTATTAAACCAGTATCTATAACTCGCCGTAAATACGTTATTTGCCACTTACTCAGGCAACGTATACTCCTCTATTTTTACGACGGTGGTTATTTACAACGCAAAAGACTGGCTTGGCGCTCTTCGTCATTTTCATACCAGCTATGTCATACAAGTACTTCTTCGGCGGGTTGCCTACGTGGGCATTTACGGCTCCTTAATCACGCTGATCGACCAGCACATAATCACGGTTGATCTACCCATTGATGGCACTTTCTTCTCACTACTGGGTATTTTATTAAGCCTACTTTTGGTATTTAGAACCAACACGGCCTATGACCGTTTTTGGGAGGGCCGCAAACAATGGGGATCGCTGGTTAACTACAGCCGCAATTTTGCTGTATTGATGGATGCGCTCCTGCCTGCTGAAGATAGCGTGAATCGCGTTTTCTTTTCCCGTACGTTAGCCAATTTTGCTCTCGCGCTCAAAGGGCATTTACGAACCGGTATTGATTTTACTGAACTGGAAGAAACGGAGGATGGCGCGCTGGAATCATTGTCACGCTATAAACACGTTCCCAGTCGAATTGCGGCTCTGTTGATGCATCGTCTGCAAGAATTAAAACAGCAACGGATCATTAGCGATGGCGATTTAATTACCATTCGCTCCTATCACCAGGCCCTGCTCGATATTACAGGTGCGTGTGAACGTATTAAAAACACTCCAATTCCGTTCTCTTATAGCTTCTTCATCAAGCTGTTCATTACGATGTACTTGCTGCTTATGCCTTTTGTATTGGTTGAAACATACCAATATTTTACTATCCTGGCAACGACGTTTGCCGCCTATGCTTTATTAGGGGTGGAAATGATTGGCGATGAAATAGAAGAGCCTTTTGGGTTAGATTGTAATGATTTACCACTCAATCAGATCTCACAAACGATTCGTCGGAATATGCATGAAATACTAACAGGCGAGCTTTCGGTAGGCCAGCAAGCCCAGCAAGTAGTTGATTACCAGAAAGTCAATTAGATCAACGGCATTGTTTACGAGACACAATGACGGCGGCTTCGCCGTTGTCGGACTAACTCAATATTTGTATTCGGGCAACGCGTCTTTCTTTTCCAGATTAATAACCTGCTCATACTTCGCCCGATCAAATTCTCCCTCATTATTGGCGATAAAAATGGTAGCGACGGTATTGCCGATAATGTTCGTGATGGAGCGGGCTTCAGACATAAACCGATCGACACCGAGCAGCAACGCCAGCCCTTCTACCGGAATTACCTTTATGGCCGTTAATGTGCTGGCCAGCACGATGAAACCGCTACCCGTTACGCCTGCGGCCCCTTTTGACGTTACCATCAGAATGCCGATAATGGTTAATTCCTGACCAATTGTGAGATCGACGCCGAATACCTGCGCCAGAAAAACGGTCGCCATGACCAGGTAAATAGTTGTGCCATCCAGGTTGAACGAATATCCCGCCGGGACCACTAACCCCACTACCGACCGTGAACAGCCCAAGGTTTCCAGTTTGTCCATTATTTGCGGTAACGCAGACTCCGACGACGATGTACCAAGCACAATCAGCAGCTCCTCTTTAATGAACTTTAAAACCGACCACAGGCTGATTTTGTAATAGCGAAGAATCAGGTTGAGGATAACGAATATGAACAGAAACATACTGGCGTAAACGGTTCCCATCAGTTTGGCTAGCGGCAACAACGTGCTCAGACCATATTTGCCAATGGTAAACGCCATCCCGCCGAAAGCACCCAACGGAGCCAGCACCATAACGACCCCTAAAATATTGAAAAACACTTTCGACAGTCGTTCAAACGTCAGAATAAGGGGTTTGCCCATATCGCCCATCCGAGTCAGGCCAATACCAAACAGAATGGAGAACACCAGCACCTGCAAAATATCACCATCGGCAAATGCTTTGACCGCATTGCTCGGCACGATGTGCACGAAGAACTCCGTCCAGTCCATACCCGCGCCCTGCTCGGTATATTTGCTGATGTCTCCACCCTTCACGGCGGCTGTTTGCACACCATCGCCCGGCCGGATAACATTAGCCAAAACAAGGCCGATGGCTAGTGCGCCAGTGGTAACGATCTCGAAATACAGTAAAGCCTTCCCTCCCACTCGGCCAACCTTTTTCAAGTCGCCCATATTGCTGATACCCAACACAATGGTCAGGAATATAATGGGCGCAATGACCATCTTGATCAGGCTGATAAAGAGGTCGCCAAGGAGCTTGAGTTTCGCGGCTGTTTCCGGGAAGAAATAGCCCGTCAGAATACCCAGCGTAATGGCAATCAGAACGCGAAAGGTGAGGTTATTGAGGAGTTTCATTGGGGGCAAGATACTGTAAAATAAAGAATGTATAATGGCTGTAGCCCCGATAAAGAGGTGAAATACCCATTTTCCACCATACATTCTTTATTTTAACTTACACAGTATGTGCCTGCACTACCTGATGCTTGATTTCGTGAATGCGGTCGTTGAAGTTAAGACTGAGAAAATCCACGTGCGGAACAAGGATAGCCTGAAGCAGTTCCTTCACGGATTCATCGTGCGGAATGCGCCTGCCGGTGGCCACGCTAATGTATTTAGACGTAACCCAAAGTACATTTTTGAGGTGCGTTTTCCCATCATCGGTCATGATATATTCCGTCACGGTGGTGTCTTCATTCACATAAATCAACCTCGACAGGATGCGCACCCATTCGCTCACCTTCGCAGGCCGGACGTAAGCAATCTGGTGTTGATAAACGACCCAACTCGTTTTCAATTCCTGAAATAACTGACCCGGATTAAAGTCGTACAGTTTGGCAACCTGGTCTTCACGGGCATTGAAATAATAATCGAAATACTTGGCATTGTTAAGGTGCTGCAATGGGTCGCAGTCCTGAAATCGAATAATTACCCGCGATTCGGTTTCGGTTGGGTAACTGCGGTTGGGGTCGCGTTTGAACATAGTTGACGTACACCGGCATACCGGCAGAATTTATCGAATTGAACTGATTTTAAAACGTTTGTCTATTAACTATCTCCGAGGAAGGCTTTCTAACGATCAATGTTAAACAAAATACCAGAAATCTCATAAACCGGTTCAATCGGACGAATCCAAGGGAATACCCATCGAAACGGCAGGTTCAGACTTTTTGTGCAATCTTTACGTTAGTACAACAAATTTGCCGTTTCATTTCAACTCCTAAGCACTTATGAAAGTTATGCGTTATGTATTGCCGCTTGTCGCGCTGGTTATCGGCCTGACCGCTTTTGCCCCAACAGATGACTCAGATGCCGTTGTGGGAACCTGGTTGAATGGCTCAAAAAAGGGGCACGTTCAGATTTACAAACAGGGGGGCACTTACTTTGGCAAACTCGTCTGGTTAGGTCAGCCAACCGACCCCGCCACGGGCAAACCCAGAACAGACGAGAAAAACACGGATCACGCGAAGCGGTCGCGGCCCTTAATGAATATGCAATTAATGTATAACTTTAAGTACGACGGGGGCAATGTCTGGAGCGATGGCAAGATTTATAACCCCGAGGATGGCAAAGAATACAATTGCAAAATGACCCTCAAAGACCCGAACACCCTTGATGTTCGCGGCTATGTAGGCATCTCACTTTTCGGCAAAACCCAAACCTGGATACGTGTAAAATGAGTTGGTTGATGGTCGTTTACAGCGGCCTGCCTCTACGGGTATAAATATTAGCTAACCGAAAAGAGACCGATGACTCTCTGGAAATGACAACCTTACGGGCAAACCGGCATGAGTGACGAACCACAAACCATACAGACTATTATTGTTGGGGCGGGACCGGCCGGGCTGGCCATTGCCGGTCAACTAGCGCACCGAAAGTTGCCCTATATGATTCTGGAAGCGAGCGATTACATTGGCCTTTCCTGGCGTAATCACTACGACCGACTCCATTTACACACGGTTAAAGAATACTCGGCACTACCCCATATTCCCTTTCCTGCCGATTATCCTACGTATGTTTCGCGGTTGCAGTTTGTCGAATACCTCGAACGCTATGCCGAGCACTTTGGTATCAAGCCGCTGTTTAATCAGAAAGTCGATAGCATTCAGCGTAGTCAGGCAGACGGTCTGTGGCAGGTACAAACCGAAACTAATCGCTTCATGGCCGAACAGGTTATTGTGGCAACGGGTTACAACCGGGTTCCCAACAAGCCGGAGTTACCCGGTCTGCGTGATTTTCGGGGCATCATCTGGCACAGTCATGAGTACCGTAACGGGGCACCTTTCCGCAACAAAAACGTGCTGGTTGTCGGTATGGGAAATACCGGCGCAGAGGTTGCACTTGATCTTCTGGAGAACGGAGCTACCCCTTTCATTTCGGTCAGGGGGCCGATTAACATTGTTAGACGGGAGGTTTTTGGCAGGCCAGCCCATTCAACGGCTATTATGTTGAGTACACTTCCAAACTGGCTGTATGATGCTGTTGCAAGGTTCTCGCAAAAGCTAAATGTAGGTGATGTGTCGGTTTACGGGCTTGGCAAACCAAAGCATCCGCCTTCGTATGACGCCCGAATGGGCAAACCGCCCGTTATTGATATTGGCACGCTTGACCATATTAAAGCGGGCGATATTACTGTTGTTCCAAACATCGACCGAATCAACGCCAAAACTGTCACCTTTACCGACGGTCGCGAATTACCCTTCGAGGTTATCATTCTGGCAACGGGCTATCGACCAGCGTTATCGGCTATTTTGGGCGACGAGCTATCGGTTAGAATTCTGGACGAAAACGGGTATCCAAAAAAACTTTGGTTCGACGAAGCAGCGTTACAAGGCTTGTACTTCCTGGGTTTCTCTATTCCTGTATCGGGTGCTCTTTACCACGCAAATTTAGACTCGGAACGTATTGCCAAACAACTCATCGAAAACAATTTTGTCTCGCCATAGTTCTATTTGTGTAATCAAGATGATTACTTACAATCATTCAACGCTATAAACACTACGATCATGAACGAGACAACAATTAAGGGAGGCTGGAACGAATTGAAAGGCAAAATCAAACAAGCCTACGGCGACCTTACCGACGATGATCTAACCCACGAAGAAGGAAAAGAAGACGAAATGTGGGGTAAAGTTCAGCAGAAAACGGGAAAGACAAAAGACGAAATCAATAAGGCAATTGCCGATTTATAACAGGATTAGTCGCATTATATACAAAGAAGCCGGAGCTTACAAGCTCCGGCTTCTTTGCGTTACATTCAATTCATTTGGCTGTTTACGGCAAGCCTCTCAAGCCAGTATAACTTCCTGCATGCGTACATTCCGCACCACTTCATCGCAGTTAGCGCAGGCATTCGCGCCTTCCTGATGATACCACCGGCACCGGTCCCGAATGGCGCAGGCAACGAGCGTTGCTTCTGCTTTTCGATTCATGGCTTCCACAATCTTGCCCACCAGGCCACAGCCAGCATGGCCCGAATCCCAGTGACCGCACCCCGTTTTCGCGCAATTGCTGGCGAAGCGGAAACGCTCTTCAGGAACGCGACCCTGCCGTGCCGTTTCGACGAATGTCTGATCAATAATGATTGGTTCGTCGAGGTATTCGACGTGGCCGGTTGCATCCTGAACGCCAAAAAGGGCGGCTCCGGGCTTGGCTGTTGAACTGGGACAGAGAAGGGAGGCCATAGTACAGAAAGTTATATGTCTACTACGAAAGTTTACCAGGTTCGACCGGCGGAAGCCACATACCCAGCGTTGGCACTATTACCAGTGGCTTGGTGCCAATTGTGTTGCCGCCATTGACCTGATTCAATAAGTCATCCGTAAGGGTTCCATTTTCATCCAGTTCAGCCAGTTTCTTCATGAACTCTTCCTGATTGACAGACCCGTTTTGCAGGGATTTAATTTTGTCGTTAATACCTTTTTTCATGATTTCTATTATTGATTTGTTTCTATTTATTTGCTTATCAAAGGTCACTCGAAAGAGCCTAGAAAACCATAACAACTTGTTGTAAGTCAGTCGTATCAGGCATACTTTAGTCAAGCCGGTTATAGAGAAATAACCCACATCGAAGCCGGTTGAAGAACCAGATTGGATGTGGGTTATTTGCTTGCGGCAACAATGGATCAGGGCGTTTCTATCGTCTGCACATTATCCTTCGGATGGCGGTCGATGAGCAGATTTAGCGGGTCAATTCCCGCGCGGTCCGGTTTTTGATTCACGCGCACCGTAATCGACTCTTTTGCCTTTGTAATATGGTGTCGCTGGTAATATAGCAACGTATCAGTCGTACTGCCTTTGGCTTTTGGCGCGTAAACTCCCACCCACATCCACTCATTGAGGGGGCGTTTGGTCTCATTGCCGAGGCTATCAGCCCGCACTTTTTCAGCTGATATAGTGAGTGTTACGTCATATTGTTTACCAACTGGTTTGACGGTCACCTTATCGGTTTTGAGTTCATACAGGGTGATCGCGTTGATCCAATCGTCGAGCAAACCATGCAGACTGTCGGGCGTTACGGCGCGTATTTCGGCGGTCAGGTCAGCGGCAGTCGGATAAATTCCCGTTTGAGAGACTTTCGCTACGTTCCATCGGTCGCGGTAGTTACGCAGCGCCTGATTTAGTTTGTCTTCGCCAATCTGATCCTGCAAGGCAAACAGCACATGCGATCCTTTATTGTAATGTATGTATTGCTGGTTTTCGCTCTGGCTCAGGGGCTGCTCTTTTTTGCTTTCAGACCGTCGGCCACTCAGGTAGTAATCCAGTTCGTAGCGCAAAAATTCCTGCATTCGCTCCTTCGGATAGTGGTGTTTCATGACCATCAAAGCGCTGTATTCCGCCAGCGATTCAGACAACATACCGCTGCCTTTTACGTCGGCTTCGCTCACCTGATGTCCCCACCATTGGTGGGCTGTTTCGTGCGCCGTTACGAAAAACGGCATATCAATATCTTTCTTATCGTCGATGTCAGCCACAAAACCCATGTCCTCCCCGAACGGAATCGTATTGGCAAACGACTGAGCATAACCCCGGTAGCGTGGAAACTCCATAATACGTAACTGGCGATGCTGGAAGGGACCGTAATTAGCCTGGTAATAATCCAGCGATGCTTTCATACCGCGCATCATTCGGTCGAGGTTGCGGGTGTGGCCAGGATGGTAATAGATTTCCATATTGACCGGCGTGCCGATTTTGCCAGTATATAGCTCCTTTTTGACTAGATACTTAGCCGAGACAATCGAATAGAAATCAGCAATGGGCGCATCCATCTGGTAATTGAAATACCGTCGGGGTTTACCATCCGACCCGGTTTTGACCCACTCTTTTTGGAGATAACCCGGCGCAATAGCGATCTGATCGGGGGTGGTACTGATCGTCATGGCAAACCGAATCTGGTCGGCATCGTCGCCCATAACGCTCTGCCGCAACCCCACCGCATCAGTCTGACTGCGCATCCGCTCTTTCGGTGTTAAGCCGTTGTCCTTGCGTTTGTCGTCAGATTCCAGTTCGTACCGATCATCATAGCCGATTCCGGGGAAATACTGATTCGTAAAAAATGTACCATTCTGCACGATGTCAACATTAGTTTGTCCGTTTTTGAATCCGCTTGTTCGATACGTGAGCTGGAAATCAAGTTGCAAACTGTCACCGGGTTGCAGGGGCCGGTCGAGCTGATACATTCGGTAGGCAAAATCGGTTGCATACCGGTTGTCGAGCCGGTTGGGTACCGAGAATTTGAGCTGCTTCACTTGCATTTCGTCGGAGGGATACGTTTGCAGGTGAATCTCCCGAATCGGTTTATTCGTTTTGTTTTTCAGTATGTACCGGCCAGTTGCCGTGAAGTCACGGGTTTCGGGAAATAGATCGACATTCACCATTACGCTGGTTATGCGCGGCTGTGGCAGACTGGCGTACTTTTTCAGCGTTTTTTCGTACCGAGCCAGTTCTGATTCACTCACTTTGCTGTTCTGATACTCATTAAGTACGTTGGTATTGTAATAGATATAGGACCCGCTCGACACGAATACAATCAGCATGGCCAGGCAGAAAGTCAGCACGGGCCGGGTTAGCTGATGGCGGCCGATGCGCATCCGAAGTTTCAACAACTCGTCGGAACCGCGTACTGACAATACGACCGCGCCCGCAAAGAGCAAAGCGCTAAACGCTGACCAATAGATTGTTGTCCAGGAAAAAGGCGATACGTAATGGCCGAAACCGTTCATGTCTGAATACGTTCCTAAAGAGGCCGAGTCGAATACCAGCAATCGATGCTCAACACCCAGATACGATAAAACGCCCAGCGAAACAAAGAACAAAATCAGCAGGGCGTGTCCGGCAAACTTATTATTCACCATCGTATGAATAAAAAAGCCGAGTAACATAAACGTCAGCAAACCCAGCAATGTGCTGCCGTACAGGCTCGTTGCATACACCGACCAATCGATCAGCGACGCGCCCCCCAGAATTATCTGTATCAGCGCACCGAGACCAATGGCCAGCGTGATCATTAGCGTGAATGCCAGCCCCAGACCGAGGTATTTGCTCAGCAAGGGCACCCAGTTTGGAACGGGCAATGCATCGCTGATGAGGTTTATACGTACATCGCGCTCTTTCCAGATTAGATCGCCGACGTACAAGACCATCAAAATAAAGAGAAACAAGCCGGTGAATATGCTCATTTTGCCCAGCATCACGTAGGTAGTCGGCAGGGTTTTGGACCCGTACCAACCGCCCGCATTATCGAACGCCGAGAATAGAAACATACCTAATCCGCCAATGATCAGGGCCAGGAAAGGGAGATCTTTCATGACCACTTTTGTATAGAAAACCGTTAGATGTCCCAAGTCGCTAATCCAGGCCCATTGCCCATAGCTACGTTTCACCCGTGGAAGCAGGAGTGCCGGAACAGGGCGACGCAGCACCGCCGAATTGGTTTGTTTTTCTGATTGTCGTTTTTTGGTAAAAAGCCCCGGCGCGTTCTGATACGAGAAAAATAAGTACGTAATTCCCAACGCCAGCCCGGCAATGCCCAGCCACAGCAACCGATTATAGAGCAACGTATCAGTCAACGAAACCAGTTGATTATTCTGCTGACTGATTGACCAGTACTGCGTTACGTAGGCGATAGCCCGCAGACCAAACGGGTCGAGCAAGGCCGCTATTTCGCGTCGGTCAATCTGCGAAAGTAACGTGCCCGATACGACGTAGAGCATCAGGAAAATCATGCCCTGCGTGAAAACAACCAGCATTTTGCGACTTAGCGCCCCAACGGCAAAGAAAATACTACCCACAATGAGCGCGTTGGGAGCAATAATAGTCAAGTAGGGCTGCCAATAGGTAGCGGCCTGAAACGGCAGCATCCGGTCGGCATTTCGCCAGGGGGCCGCGTCGCCCAGCATCAAACCCATCGGAATAGCGGTGAGTGTGAGCAGCAGAATTAGCATAGCGCCAAGATAGCGACCTGTTAGAAACTCCCATTGGCGAATAGGTTTAGTAAAAAACAGCGCATCGGTTCGGTGCTCAAAATCCCGCACAATCGATACCCCCATAATGGCGGAACTGATCAGAACGCCCATTAACAGGAACATAAATAGACTGATGCGGGCCACGACTATGGTTGCGTTGTCTTTAATCGCCCCACCCGTCAAACCCTGAATCAGGTCGGTGGCGACGGTAGCGAAACTCATTCCCAGCAGCAGGGCGAAAAATAGATAAGTTGCCGGTCGGTTTCGGCGATAGCGAAACTCGAAACGGAGAATGGATAACCAGTTCATATAGGAAGGCTGTTAATAGGGCGTAGAAACCGTTCGTTGCGTATGATACCGGTCTGCGGCATTCGTAATTTCGGTAAAATAAACCTCCTCTAAACCGGCCTCGACCGATACAAAACCCGGTGCCGGGAGCGAACTGGCATACGCATACACGACAGGTTCCCCAGCAATCATTCGCTCGTTGATGATAACGTGTTCCTGATGCATTGAATCTACATCCTGAGGGCGTACCCGTTTTTTCCAGATTTTTCCCTGAAGGCTCGCTATTGCGTCGAGTGGGTGGCCCGTCAGTAGTACCTCGCCCTTGTTGACAATCGCCATCTGGCGGCACAACTCCTGCACATCTTCAACAATGTGAGTCGATAGAATGACGATCGCTTCCTGACCCAGGCCAGCCAGCAGATTCAGAAAGCGATTCCGTTCGGCGGGGTCCAGACCAGCCGTTGGTTCATCGACAATAATCAGTTTTGGATTACCCAAAAGCGCCTGCGCGATACCAAATCGTTGACGCATACCACCCGAATAGCCACTCAGATTCTTTTTACGAACTTCCCAGAGATTGACACGCTGGAGCAGGGTTTCGACGGTTTCTTTCCGTTCCGCCCGATTATGAATTCCTTTGAGCAGTGCTAAATGATCCAGCAACGTAATGGCATCAATACGTGGATAAACGCCAAAATCCTGGGGCAGATACCCAAGAACTTTTCGTATCTCATCGGGCTGCCGGACTACATCAATATCCTGTCCATCAACATCCTGCAACACCACCCGCCCTTCATCGGGCAATTGCAGGGTTGCAATGGTGCGCATCAGCGACGATTTACCCGCACCGTTGGGGCCAAGCAGCCCAAACAAGCCCGGCTCAATGGTCAGCGATATACCATTCAGGGCATGAACTGAATTGTTGTACGTCTTAGATAACTTGTCGATTAGTAAGTTCATGTTCGTAGGGGAAAACGATTCGGCAGTCGAGGTTATTAAAACAAGTTACTGATTATCAGCTAATACAAAATAGCCTATCGGTAGCCAGGTGAAAAAAGTATTTCGACCAATGAGCTACTTTCTTCGACCAAATTACTTTTTTGATTCGACAAGTGAAAATTCATTACGCGGGGTAGTCCGTGCAATGAATTGCCAAAACAAGATCATTGCACGGACTTATAAATGTGCCGGGATTGCTAATTATTGCTGCCGAACCGCAAGAATCATTAAATCCTGCATTGTCATACTAATTAAATCCATCAGGCTGATATTATACAGTGTTGACACTTGTTGGAGTACCGTTAGCGTCAGTTCGGTGTGGCCCCTTTCTTTCTTACTGTAGGCAGCCTGGCTAACGCCTAATTGAAAAGCAACATATTCCTGCGGGTAGCCGTGAATCTCCCGGAGTTTGCGGATTTTAGTGGCAATTGGGTTCATGACTTAAATGTTTAGGGGTTTTGTGTCATTTGACAGAAACAAAACAAGGCTTTCAGGCAGGTGTACGCTATTTTTTTCGACCAATTCGTTTCCTGCTTCGATGAATGAGTAACACTTAGGGACGTTTGATTATATTGCTGCTATGAAAGAAATGCTTACGTGCTATTTGCTTGACGACGAAACCCCTGCTCACGTTATCATGTCGAAATACATTAGTCGTGTGCCTTATCTGAATCTGGTGGGGCAGAGTTACGATCCATTTGAGGGTCTAGAACAAGTTCAGCAGATCAAACCCGACGTCCTGTTTTTAGATGTAGAGATGCCTTTCATGACCGGTGTTGAGTTTTTGAAATCGTTACCGCAACCACATCCAATGGTCATTATGGTAACTGCTTCGCCCCAGTTTGCCGCCGATACGTATAATTTTGACTCCGTTACGCACTACCTACTCAAGCCCGTTGGTTTCGATAAGTTTCTGGAAGCCGTTAACCGGGTAACGAAACGACTTGGCTTTGCCGTAGACCCCACTGCGCCCATGCCACTGCGCCCGTCAGCTCAAGCTGAGCCACCAGTCGATCCGCGCGAAAAAATCCCGTACTTCCTTATTAAGGAAGATAAAAAACTCATTCGTGTCGCACCCGAAGACATTGTCTTTATTGAAGGCATGAAAGATTATCTCAAACTGCATCTGACCTCGCGCGTGTTGGTTACGCATATGACGATGAGCAAACTGGACGAAATGTTGCCGCCATCGCAGTTCTTACGAATCAATCGATCCTACATTGTTCGGCGGCAGGCTATTAAAGAAATTGACGGCAATCAAATTACAACACTCGATGGAAAGAAAGTAACCATTGGCGTAACGTATCGGGAAGCCGTTATGAGCGAATTGAAAAAAAATATGCTTTAGTTTTATTTAAGCAATCACGCAGAATTAGTTTTAAGAATCTGTTCGATTTGACCCCTACAGGGTCACATGTTTATAGAAAATAACAATTACTATAAACATGTGACCCTGTAGGGGTCATACCGAGCCAATAAATGATGTGATATAATCATAATTACGTAAAATTACGAATAAACTAGTGGCACAATTAAAATCTAAAAGGCGGCTAAAACTTCCTGATAATCAAGCAGTAAAGCACATTATACTATGGAGTTTGTTTGCCATAATATTGCGCTTTACACTAATAGAATCGTTTTATCAGGACAACTACATTATCAAGAACTGGGTTACAATTGGGCAGATTTTACAGACAATTTCACTCTATTACTTCTTTGGTTATTTTGTTTTTCCAACCTATCTATACCGATTCAAATTTCTTCCTAGCTTACTCTGGCTGTTGGTTTGGCATATTATTATTTATGAAAGTAATTATGTTTTCTTTTGGTATATTCAGCAAATTAATGACAGTAGTCGAATTGAACGCGATTGGAATTTATTCCATAATGCGGGACTGCTAGGTTGTGTTGATAATGGTACCGCGGCATTATGGAGTTTTTTTTACAGTTTTCCATTTGCCATGTTACTTTTAACCGTGCAAGCCATACGAGATATTATTGATCTGCGCACTAAAAATTTACGACTCGAAAAAGATAAATTAAATCTCGAATTAGACTTTCTAAAAACGCAGGTTAATCCTCATTTTCTATTCAATACGCTCAATAGTATTTATGCGGACGTCTTTGATACGAATGAAAAAGCCGCTGACCTTATCCTTCGATTATCAGAGTTGATGCGTTATAACCTGTATGAGACGAATTTACCCAGAATCCCTTTAGACAAAGAACTGAACTACGTACAGAATTACCTGAATCTGGAACGCAACCGGCTGTCTGGCCAATACGTAGTGATTGAGTATGAGCAGACTGGTAATCCGGCAGCCTATCAAATTGCTCCTCTTTTATTGATTGCGTTTGTCGAGAATGCCTTCAAACACGGGGTTAAAGGGGCTTCGGTTCCCGCTTATGTGCAGGTAAGTGCCAATGTTGCCACCGATCAGCTTGTCTTTCGGGTAGATAATAGCGTACCGGCCCGACGATCTACAGTCGATGCGGGTAATAAATCGGGGGGCATTGGATTGGTTAATGTGCGGAAGCGGCTCGATGCCTTGTACAAAAATCAATATCAGTTGGTGATTGTACCCGGCGAAGAAGACTATACCGTTACCCTGACTATACAGATTGACGTACTGACGCAGGAGCCAACTGGTTGACAAATCATATTGGTCGAATGAATCGGACGATTGGTCGAAAAATGGCTAAGTATCGGTCGAAAGTAGTTGAAGAAGGCTGTTTCCAGCGGCTATTTTTGATTCGTCAACAGACACAAACTAGTTTCTACTTTTTTATCTGTTATATCTTTTTACTCTTTATCTCCCGTCTAAAAGCTATGAAAAATCAAACGACCTCTACCGCCACTCGCTTAATTTTCAAAAGCCAACGCCTTGTTTGTGTGACTCCTTCAAACAACAATTCGAAAGTTAATGGGAGAACTATTTTAACGATAACTAATTTTTAGTCGTATTTGTCAGCCTATCTAATCCTAAACTCAACAACGGCGAGTCGGCGCCAACTCGCCCATTACCTCCAGCGCACCGGCTGGCTGAATGTCGGCCAGACCGGGGCGTTTACGGAGGAAATGCTGACCCGCGTTCAGTCTGACGACTGCAAACTGGTCTTTCTGCGGCTTGCTGACCCGGAGGATGAAGTCCCCGGCTCATTTCTGGATGCGCTGCGTAGACACCCGGCCGTAATTATTACCTCGCCTTACCCAAAGCATCTGTTCAGTCATCTGAACCTGAATCCATTCGACTTTTTGGCCGAGCCGTACTCATTCGAGCGGTTTGCTATTAGTATGGACAAGTACGTTAGTGTTTACGGTTAATTAATTTAGAGCCCCTACAAGCTCATACTATGCGTAAATAAATTAATCATTAAACTTGATTAAACGGTTGGTCGCCTATTGGTTACCTAGTATATTGGAAGTCTTAAAACCAATGTACTTCTGATCGTATGATTCAACTGAAGGATTTCTTTGTTCTACGTCAACCAACTTACCCACTCAACCGGCTTGTTCAATTTTACCAGCAACTTACTACTCATTCGTTAGATACACTGTTGCGTCAGCATTACCAGGAGCCATTGGCACAACAAGCTATTTTTGCGGCTTCGCCTGTGCTTTATGAACGGTTCAAACGCTGGCTATCGGGCGAAACGCTTCCAGAGCAGGACAAACTGCTTGTTACGTTGCACAAGTACCTGATCCGAATGTGTAGCCGACCTACGCCCTATGGCCTGTTTGCCGGTTGTACAGTGGGCAGTTTTGGCGAACATACCCAGTTTCGGGCTGGTACTGCGGCCACACTTCGTACACATACACGGGTAGATACCGATTGTCTGTTAGCCATTTGTCAATGGCTCGTTGGCCAACCCGCCATTCGCAATCAACTGCGTTTATTCCCCAACTCTTCTCTTTATCCGGTAGGCTCGTCGCTGCGTTATATCGAACAGCAACGGGAAAACGACCGGCGCAATTATTTTATAAGTGCTGTCGAAGCCGATCAATATCTGACGGTTATCCTGAAAGCTGCCCGCACCGGCGCTACCATTACCGAACTTGCTGCCTTACTGGTTGACCTGAAAATAGAAACCGATGAAGCGATTGGCTTTGTTGAACAACTTATAGAAGGTCAGTTGCTCTCTTTTGAGATTGAACCGACGGTAACGGGCCTGCACTACCTCAACCGATTAACCGACCGTATTGCCGCCCTGAACGATACCGCCGATGTAGTTGATGCATTGCGGAAGCTACAGGCTGGTTTACATCTTTCTGATCGACTGGTTGCCTATGCCCAGACCCGACAATGGTTTCTGGAACAGGGTATTCAGCCGCCCACGGTCGATGTTGTTCAGGTAGATACGTTCTTCGATAACCCCGCTTTGCAACTTGGCGAACGGCCGCTCCAACAACTTCAACGTAATCTTGAGCGGTTGATGGTACTGAATCAGCCGAATGTCTGCCCTGATCTCGAAGAATTCAAAAGGCGCTTTCACAATCGATATGAGGATGAGGAGGTTGCATTGGTAGCCGCCCTCGATGGCGAGTTTGGTATTGGTTATGGCACAGGGTCAACATTGGGCGTTGGCTACGCACCCCTGATCGACGATTTAACGTTTGGCTCAACTCAAGCGGTGCAGACAACGGCCTGGGACTGGTGGCAAACGCTGGTTATGGATAAATATTCCCGTGCCTTACACACGCAGCAACAGGAAATTGTGCTGACCGATGACGATCTAACGTATATCAGTAGTAAACAAACCGCAACCGCATCTATTCCCGACAGTTTCTATGTGTTCGGCACGTTACTATCCAATTCGGCCAAAACATTGGATGATGGTGATTTTCTGTTCAATCTATTGGCGTGTAAAGGACCATCGGCCATAAACTTACTAAGCCGATTTGGGGAGGGCAATGAAGCGCTGGCCCAGCATATTCGTAGGTGTGCAGCCGCTGAAGAAGCTCATCACCCCGATGTAATTATGGCTGAAATCGTTCATTTGCCCGAAAATCGGGTTGGAAATATTCTAATTCGCCCAACTATTCATCAGTATGAGATTCCGTATATGGGGCAATCGTCTGTAGATCCCGATTTTCAGATTCCGTTAACCGATTTGATGGTATCGGTACGGAACGATCAGATAGTCCTGCGCTCAAAACGGTTAAATCAGCGAATCATTCCGCGACTGACCAATGCCCATAATTTTACCCAAGGATTGCCGATTTATCGTTTTCTGTGCGATCTGCAAACCCAGGATGCTCATCTTAACGTAACCTGGAACTGGGGCGTCCTGCAAACCCAGGCTTATTTACCCCGCGTTCGATACCGCAACATTATTGTTAGCCGGGCAACCTGGCAACTTCGGTGCAGCGACTTAACCCCCGACAATCTGCTGCGGCTGGTAGCCCAGTTAACGGCTGCCGGTGTGCCCGACGAGTTCGTTGTGGCTCAGGGGGGCGATAATGAATTGTTCATTTCTATGCACACGCCCGCTTCACTGGAATTACTGGCGCAGGAAATCCGTCGGGAAGGACGTACTAAACCAGGCTACATCCGGCTGGTTGAATTTCTTTCCCTGCCTGATCATTGCCCGCTGATTAATAAACGAGATCATTTCACGCATGAGCTAATTATACCTTTTCAGAACAACAAGGCGCATCCGCTACGTGGGTTGAGCCAGCCAAACGCCAATTTGCCACAGCGAAAATTCTCCGTAGGCAGCGAATGGTTTTATCTGAAAATTTACACCGGCGAAAAAACGTCCGATGCGCTTCTGGTAGAAACGGTTTATCCGTTCGTACAGCAGTTGCTGAAAACACAGATTATTCAGGAATTCTTTTTTGTCCGCTATAAAGATACCGATCCGCATCTGCGCCTACGATTTAGAGGCAATGCCCATTTAGAATTTTATCACCACGTAGTGCGGGCCGTCGAGAAAGCATTACATAATTCTGTCGAAGCAGGCATTGTGCATCGTGTACAAATAGATACGTACCAGCGGGAGCTAGAACGGTATGGCATGGAGCAGATGGCTTTGTGCGAAACCTTGTTTCATTACGACAGCCTTTCCACGCTCTCCTTTCTGGCCCGCACGGGCGATGAGTTCAACGAAAATTTACGGGTTGCGTTTGCCATCAGAAAAATTGATCGTTTATTGATGGGGGCTGGCTTCTCGCCCGATACGTGCCGGACAATGCTGCGTGACCTTAAAGAAAGCTTTTTTCAGGAGTTTGGCGGAGAGTCGGCCCTGCGGCACCAGCTCAATGAAAAGTATCGTTTATACAGGTCTTTGATGGATCAGGCATTAGCGAACAATTTTCCAATAATCGGTATACCTGAAAATTGGGAGATCAATCAGACGGAATTGTTACGGGAAATGGCGAACTCCCTGGCCGATTCAGGGCGGTTATTCAGCATTATCAGCAGTTTGATTCACATGATCGTCAATCGGCTGTTTCCGTCTAAACAACGAGCTTATGAGTTAGTCATTTACCATTGTTTAGCCAGGCATTATGACTCCGTACGAGCCCGGCAAAACGTTGACTCAACGCAAAGCTAACGTTTGTCGGGTTCCTATTCTGTAAACATAAAAATACCTCAGGGCTGGCCTCTGGGGTATTTTTATGCCTTATAACAAAGGCGCATAAGCTATAGCCTATTGGATTACGATACAACAATCGGTTATTGAAATCAGGCGAAACAACGTCCAATTTTGACTCAACAAATCAGCAACACAAATCAAAAACAGGACAATGTAAACCAAACGATCTTATGAAAACGCGTATCAATACTGAGCTTTCATTTGAGGTCTGGCTCAATGACCAGACCGATTTCCTTACTGATGAAACGGGCTCCTTCGATGACAATTGGATTGTCTCGGCTGGCGATTTGTTTGGCCAAATGGATTCGCTCACGGCAATAGCCGATCTCGGAATGTCAGATTATTCCGATCAGATTGATTACTACGACGAGGCTGCCTAGAAATATATTGATTACAACTAAAATGAATAATAAAAAACTATAAGTAATTGTATATCAACCAATTGAGCAAGAAATTTGTATTAACAATAACGCAAAAACAATCGCATCATGCAAAACGAATTTATACCCCAACCAGACTGTCAACCACTCGACGAAGAGAAGTTAGTCCAGATTGAAGGCGGTTCCTTTGAGTCTTCCCTACCGGTACGTACGTTGCCGATTCGGTTTCCCAGACCACCAATTATAGTACCAATTATCGACCCTATCAGGTTGCCTATTGAATTACCCGTGTTAAAATAAACAATTTGCCATACTCTAATATATTGCTCAATTGAGCAACCTAAGTTTAAATAAATACTAACATAAAATATACTGATATTCATATTAAAAAATTGAGTTATAGTATCGCTTCATAAATACTGCAATCACAAAATAATAGTAAAATAAATAGTTAGGTGGAAGGGAGAAAACCAGTCAGCTCCCTCGTTGCTCATGGCGAGGGAGTTCCTTTAAAAATTTCCTTACTATTTGAATAAAATAAAACTAAATAAAATAAATTATAACTTAACGTTTTTGAAAAATAAGTAAAGCTGCCGGATCTTTGTTACATTAATTAAAGAAATTAAATAACAGAAAGAAACAGCAAAAATTAATTCACTACAATATAATTGAATAAAATAAAACAACAGGTTATTGAATTGAAAATAAATACGCTGAACATTTGCATTGTCAATCAAGTCAAAAATTAATACAAAGGTGATAATGTAACTAAATATTATGCTTGAAACTTGATTAAAAAATATCATATCAAGCATAGTAACAAATACTAGTTCGACCTTGTGTCGACTTGCTTAAGTTGAATCATTAGCAGCTATTAATCCTAGGTAAAAGCTGTTCTGAGATAAATAAATAAATTTACTGATAAAAACAAAAACAAACAAAATGAAAAATTTGAATCTAGAAAATTTAGAAATGAATGGATTGGTTAGCATGACTAACGAAGAATTTGAAGCTATAAACGGCGGCTACTCCTGGGCTGAATTCAAACAGGATTGCGCCAATACCTGGAATGAAGTAAAATCATCGTTCTCCAGCGGTTTCTCCAGTGGTTCTGCAGGAGCTGATGCGACTAAATAATTAACTAATTTCCTATTAAATACTTACTCAAATACCAACCAATTTAATAAATAAAATTATGCAACTAAGTATAGACAACTTCGAAGTTTGTGAGCTTACGTTCAGTGAATTAGATATGATTGATGGTGGCAGCATCATTGGTGACATTGCTTACGGCGTAGGATATGCGTGTGGCTATGTATACGGAGCTGTTAGTAATGCAGTATCGGGCCTTGAAGAAGCTGCCCGTGCACACAACAAGTAGTAAACAAATTTTTCAACTCATATATACCTTTACAAATCATGAATTCATTAGAACTAGTTGAACTGAATTTCGACGAATTGTCATTCATCGACGGTGGTGTAGATAAAGACAGCATGTGGTACAAACTAGGCTACGCTGTGGGCACCTATCTTTTTGAGCATGGCATTCCTGGTAAGTGATTTCACTCACTAAAAATGACTGGCTACCTTTAGGGGTAGCCAGTTTTTATATTATGAAGCAACTACTTACTAATTTTGTTTCCTTTTCGCAGGGAGTACACTGTCTGGATAGAAATACTGATGCGACTATAGGCGCTAAACTCTTATTTATAGGGCAGGCTCTTTTATTTATTTTTTTATTTAAAGTAGTTATTGCCATCATAAGTATTTCACTAAATAAATATGGATTAATTGAGCAAACAAAAGGCAGTGGTGATTTGACCGCATGGCTTTCAGAAACGTCAAATACGAAGTTCATACTTGAGGTAGTAATTCTTGCCCCGCTGCTAGAAGAAACATCCTTTCGGGGTATTCTCCAGTCCGACCGAATAACGATTACGGTTGCCTTTACAGTTCTTTTCTATTTACTTACCTGTGTCGTAGCACATACCGATTTTTATTCTTTTACGATAAGAACAATAAGCATTAGTGGAATTAGTATTTTAGCCGGCATTCTTTTTCATAAATTTGCCGCCGATTATCTGCTTAACGTAACGTCTGATTACAATAGTAGTATCTACATAATATGGTTTAGTGCCTGTGGGTTTGCTCTCTGGCATTATAATAACTATGATTTTACGGCCGCTCGACCACAAACCATTTTATTAGCCCTTCTCCCTCACTTTATTTCTGGTTTAATTTTCAGCTGGACCTCCCTGATGTATGGATTGAGGTGGAGTATTATTTTACATATTATAAATAATGCGATTCCGGTTCTAATTACTATCTGGCGAGCAAGCCAGGATACAAAGGTGGCCTGATTACCCATTCGCTGATCGTATTGATCTTCTTCGATAAGCCTCGCTATCGCCAAAGCATAGTTTATTCCTCTCTGTTATAAAGTACAACCTCCTGTTATTGAGTCCCGTGTGGCATCAATCGACCTTTGGTATAAGAAATAACCGGAATGCCGGACCGCCCTTATACCAAATACTGAAACGATGTCAAATCAATTACATCCGCCCTCCATTATTGAGCACACGACGGAGGCTTACCTGCCCCAGGTTACTGTGCAAGGGCAGCTCATCTACTGTTTGGTCGCATTCGCTATTGTAGCGGCTTTAGTTTCTCTCCCCTTTATTCATACCGAAGTCTCCGTCCAGAGCAGCGGTGTTATTCGACCGGTAGCCGAGCGCAACGAACTCCGCCCGCTGGTGGCGGGTACAGTTGCTCAGGTGCTGGTACATGACAACCAACCTGTTCGACGGGGCCAACCGCTGTTTCGGCTTCAGACTGATGCCCTGGAAACCAAGCTCCGACTTAATCATTCTCAACAGGCCGAAAAATTCCTCAATATCCGCGATCTCGACCGGCTGGTGCGGGCCACTCGTCAAAATCTGCTAACGGTTTCGGGTTTACAATCGCCATTAGTTCGACAACAGTACGAACAGTTCCGGTTTCTGCTTACCGAAAACACACAGACCCAACAGAAACGTAAACGCGAATTAGACGTAACGCGCCAACTCTACCAGGACAAGGTGCTGGCCCAACAAGAGTTCGAGGATAAAGAATTTGCCTACAAAACTGTTGTGGCACAATATGACTCGCAGATTGAGCGGCAGGTTAGTGACTGGCAGGCTACACTCACGCAATACCAACTGGCTCTCGACGAACTCCGGGCGCAGGAGCGTCAATTTGTCAACGAACGCGATTTACACACGATTAAAGCGCCTGTTGCGGGTACAGTTAGTCAGCTTACCGGGCGGTATCCCGGCAGCTATGTACAGCCCGGTGAAGTACTTGGCGTTATTTCGCCCGATTCTAACCTGCTGGTTGAGTGCTATGTTTCGCCCAAAGATATTGGCTTGTTGCGGCCCGGCATGGCAGCGCGAATGCAGGTCGATGCGTTCGATTATAACCAGTGGGGCTTGGTAAAAGGTACAGTAGCCGAGGTATCTAATGATATTACATTGATGGATAATCGCCCGGTTTTTAAAGTAAGATGTAAGCTTGATCAGAATTTTCTGGCGCTAAAAGAAGGCTACAAAGGCTACCTTAAAAAGGGCATGACGCTCCGGGCGCGGTTTGTCGTCACCCAGCGCAGCCTTTTCGACCTGCTCTATGATAACGCTGACGATTGGCTCAATCCCAAAAATACGCCGGTAGTCGCTCAGAAATAAATAGCATTCCCACTATATCGGCGCAGTAAATAACTAACAGTCAACCTATTGTCCTTATAGCGTAATATCCCTCTCCGAGTAGATAGTCAAGAAATCATGGCAAAGAAAACGATTATTAAGCAACACGATATCACCGATTGTGGAGCCGCTTGTCTGGCATCCATTTCGGCCCACTATAAATTAATGATGCCCATTGCCCGCATTCGGCAAATGGCCTCGACCGACCAAAAAGGTACGAATGTGCTGGGTATGATTGAAGCGGCTCAACGGTTGGGTTTCCAGGCGAAGGGTGTGCGCGGCACGTTCGAAAGCTTATCAAAAATACCGAAACCGGCTATTGCTCACGTCATTGTCAGAGAAGTACTGCACCATTTTGTGGTCATTTATGATATTACAGACAAACACGTCGTGGTCATGGACCCCGGTCCGGGAAAACTCGTCAAACATACCCATGAAGAATTCAAAAAAATCTGGACGGGCGTGTTGATTCTACTCCTGCCAAATGAGCAATTCGAGACGGGCAATGAGAAAGTATCGGCTATGCAACGATTCTGGCAGTTGATTCGGCCGCATCGGAGCGTGATGATTCAAGCCCTGTTTGGCGCCCTGATTTACACCGTACTGGGGCTTTCTACCTCAATTTACGTACAGAAAATTGTCGATAACGTCATTGTCGAGGGAAATCGAAACTTGCTCAACCTCTTGAGTATCATCATGGTACTGATTCTGGTGCTGCAACTTTTCATCGGAAGTTTGAAAAGCATGTTCGCGCTGAAAACAGGTCAACAGATTGACGCCCGCCTGATTCTGGGGTATTACAAGCACCTGATGAAGTTGCCCCAACAGTTTTTTGATACCATGCGGGTGGGTGAAATTATCTCCCGCATTAACGACGCGGTCAAGATTCGGGTATTTATCAATGATGTCGCCACGAGTTTAGTCGTCAATGTATTTATCGTCCTGTTTTCGTTTGGCATGATGTTTACGTATGACTGGAAACTGGCTATGATTATGCTGGCCGTGATTCCATTTTATGCCGGTATCTATCTCATTGTTAATAGGTTCAACAAAAAATACCAGCGGGCGCTGATGGAAGATTCGGCTGAACTGGAATCGCAGTTGGTCGAGTCGCTGAATGCAATGGGCACCATTAAACGTTTTGGATTGGAGTCGTTTGCCAACATTAAGACCGAAACGCGATTTGTGAAACTGCTCAAGACCATTTTCACGTCGGCACGCTATTCGGTCTGGGCGGGTAATGCGACCGAAATCGTTTCCCGATTATTCACGATCATCCTGCTTTGGGTGGGTTCGGGTTTCGTGATCGACAACCAGATTACACCCGGCGAATTGCTGTCGTTCTATGCGCTGATTGGCTATTTCACCGGTCCCGCCAGCCAGCTCATCGGAGCCAACAGAACGGTACAGGATGCGCTGATTGCTGCCGACCGGTTGTTTGAAATCATGGATCTGGAACGCGAATCTACCGAGAACAAAATTGAACTCCAGTCGGATATGATCGGCGACATTCGCTTTAAAGATGTATCGTTCCGGTATGGAAGTCGTACGCAAGTCTTTGATAACCTGAGCATAACTGTGCCGAAGGGCAAAATTACGGCTGTAGTTGGCGAAAGTGGCTCCGGCAAATCGACTATGCTGTCGCTCTTGCAAAATCTGTATCCGCTCCAGAACGGCAGCATTCACATTGGCGATTATGATATTAAACACATCAGCAACGATAGTATCCGTCGTCGGGTAAGCGTAGTACCCCAAAAGATTGACCTCTTTGCCGGAAACGTCATCGACAACATCGCCGTGGGCGAATACCAGCCCGATATGCAGCGGATCGTGGCTATCTGCCAACGGCTTGGTATCACGGAGTTTATCGAAAAATTGCCTAATGGTTTTCACACCTACCTAGGCGAAAACGGGGCTAGTTTGTCGGGAGGGCAGAAACAGCGCATTGCCATTGCGCGGGCTATATACCAAAATCCTGACATTCTGATTCTGGACGAAGCTACCTCGTCGCTCGACTCCATTTCGGAGACGTGTGTTCAGGAAACCATCCGGCATCTCCGCGAACAGGACAAAACCGTTATTCTGATTGCGCACCGGCTGAGCACCGTCATGCATGCTGACAAAATCATAGTTATTGAGCAGGGCAAACTGGTTGAAGAGGGTTCGCACGGTGAGCTGTTAGCGAAAGAAAACGCCTATTACAAGCTCTGGGCTTCACAAATGCCTCTGGCTGTCGAATCTATGTCTGCAAAATCGTCCAAGTTGTCTCCGTTGGATTTGCTTCATATCAGTGCCAATGGAGATCAATCGGCAACAGCCGTAACGACTACCGAACCCCAAACCACGTTAGCCGCATGAAACAAATTCTATCTTTTTTGCTGGTTCTGGGTGTTCTCGGTGTAGCAGAAGCGCAAAACTCTACCACGTCATTGCCGGGTTCGGCAACGCTAACGCTGGAACAATGTATTGCTTTGGCAATAGAGAACCAGCCGTCGATACGGCAGTCGGTTTTGCAACAGCAAATTGCCGATAATACCGTCGAGCAAACGCGTAAGAGTCAGGTACCAGCCTTGTCGGCCTTTTCGAATCAGGGTCTGAATTTTGGCCGGAATATTGACCCTTACACGAATGGCATTACCAATGCACAGATTACAACCAATAGTACAGGGTTAGGTATGAGTTGGACGGTTTTCAATGGTTTCCAGTTGAAAAACACCCTTACTCAACAGAGTTTGGCAGCCCAGGCCAGTCAGTTCGATGTTGCCGCCACCAAAAATTCGATCACACTCAATACGCTGCTGGCCTATTTACAGGTTTTATCGGCGCAGGATTTATTGACAGCGAGTAATCTACAGGTAAACGTGGCGCAGGCGCAGGTTGACCGAACCGAGAAGTTGGTAAAATCGGGTACAACTGCCCCGTTCAATTTGTACGATGCCAAAAGCCAACTGGCCAATGACCAGATGCAACGTGTTCAGGCACAGACGAATATAAATACAGCCATGCTCTCGCTGCTGCAAGTATTAAATCTTCCGGCTACAACACAGCTACAAGTGGTCCGGCTGAACGATACAAATACAATGCAGTCGCGGGGAGATGATGCGTATCAGGTTTACAACCAGGCTCGAACCTTAATGCCCGAAGTCCTCGCGGCCGATTTACGGACGAAAGCGACTCAAAAAGGGTTAGATCTGGCAAAGGGCTTGGCTTATCCAAGCGTTACGCTCAATGCTTCCTGGGGAACGGCCTACTCAAGTGCCGCCCGGCAGAGTGTGTATAGCAACGAGATGATCGAGCAAACGACAACCGGCTTCGTTGATGTATCGGGGCATTCGTATCCGGTCAAAGTACTGGCTCCTACCTCAAGCGCTGAACGCATTAATTACTTTCAGCAGTTGGATAATAACCAGTACAAGAGTGTAATTCTGAGCGTCCGAATTCCTATTTTAAATGGCCTTCAAGTGCGCTATAAAACGACGAATGCCCGCTTGCAACAACAACTGGCGGAGTCGCAGGGAGAGAGTATCCGCCGTAATCTGCGACAGTCTATTGATCAGGCCGTCAATCAGCAACAAAATGCGTATGAGCGCTATAAGGCTTTGGATCAGCAGGTTATTGTTTTGGCCCAATCATACAAAGCCGCAGAAGCGCGTTACAATGCCGGTCTGCTCAATGCCGTGGATTATAATCTGGCCAAAAGCAATCTTGACCGCGCTACTGTCAGCCTGATACAGGTTCGATACGAAGCGTTATTGAGGGATAAGATTGTCGAGTTTTACAAACGGGGAGAGTTATAGATTGGTGTCGCCGAATTTGATAATAGCCTACAATTACTTCAGGGCTTTTTTCAATTCTTCTGCTGCCAGCGCCTGAGCTTGTACGGCTTCGGGCAATACCGTGGCCATGCCAAAAAACTCATGGGTAACTCCGGCATAGCGTTTGTAGGTCACCTTCACCCCGGCTGCCTGTAGTTTATCGGCTAGTAATTTACCCTCACTTTGCAGGGGGTCCAGTTCTGCGCCAATCAGGGTTGTTCCCGGCAATCCCCGTAAGTTGGCCTTCACCAACGAGATTCGTGGGTCACTAGGCTGGGCTTTATCCGTCAGGGTTTCTTTGAAAAAATAAGCCATCATTGGTTTGTCTAACGGTTTGGCCGATGCATACTGAGTGTAAGACGCGTCATTCATATCGTTGTTGGCAATCGGGTAGACCAGTACCTGATGCAGGGGAAGCGCAATCTTTTTATCCCGAGCCATAATACTGACGTTGGCCGCCAGGTTTCCACCAGCGCTCTCGCCCACCACGGCTACTCGCTTGGGATCTCCTTTTATGGAAGACGCATTTTTGAGTACCCACTCATAGGCTGCAAAAGCGTCGTTGTGCTGGGCAGGAAATTTATGTTCGGGAGCCAGCCGGTACCCCACCGACACCACAATCGCACCTACCTGTTCAGCTAGTCCCTGCGCCGACGAATTGTAGGTATCAATGTCAGCAATAACCCATCCCCCACCGTGATAATAGACAATAACCGGGAAGGGAGCCTGACCGGTTTTGGGTGTATAAACGCGGGCATGTATGGATTGGCCGTCGCCCACCGGTATCGTTTGACCTGATGTATCAACTTTCGGGGCAGGCATGGGAATATTATATTCTTTCATTACCGCTAATACCGCCATCGTCGGTGTGGGAGCCATTCGTGCTTCTTTAGCAGACAGTTGAGCGATCGGCTTGTCCTGGTAATTAAAGCCAGCCAGTTTTTCCAGTACGACCTGCATCTGCGGTGTGATGGAGGGTGCCCAGGCTGGTTTCTGGCCTTTTGGCTTTAGGTCGGCAGGGGTACCGCTCACAGTTGGCGCACTATCGCTAGCCATTGTGGCTGTCGTGTCTGAGCCTTGATTGGCTTCGGTCTTTTTTGTCTGGCTGCAACTTGACAAACCAATGAATAATACTAAAAACGTGCTGGATAAACTGGCTTTTACAGTACAGGTTAAGAATCGTATTTTCATAACTAGTTGATCGGTTATACGTACCGGGTCAAACCTCCTTTAGTGCTGAATGTTACCAAGTCTTTACTGTATGGCTCTTTTACTTGCTTTTGTAAACCAATAGGCTAAGCGGCAGTTACAGTGAAGAGTTTTTTCCAACAGATAGCTTATTACTCAACCATGCTAAATCTTTTTTCGTCAAAAATCGGCTGTACGCTGGCGGTCCTTACCATAGGACTAAATACCCCATCGGTCACGGCTCAATCACCCAAACTTGAGTCTGTATTTCAGGACAACACCTACCAGCCAACCGGCGTGGCCGTATCCAAAAGCGGACGGCTCTTTATCAATTATCCTTACTGGACAGACACTTACCGATATGCGGTGGCCGAGATTGGCAAAGATGGCTCGGCAAAGCCCTATCCCGATGCATCCTTTAATAGCTGGCGGGAAGGTCAGCCTATAACGGCGAATCGCTGGATCTGCGTGCAGTCGGTGCATGTAGATGCTAAAGATCGCCTATGGGTGGTCGATGCGGCCAGTGTTAAACAGAACGGCGTGATTGGCAACGCCCATCGTATAGTCTGCTTCAATTTGACCACGAATAAGGTCGAAAAAGTATATCCTATGCAGGGCGTGGTCGGCTCAGACAGTTACCTGAATGATATTCGGGTGGATACAAACCGCGAAGTAGCTTACATAACAGAATCCAAGCAAGGTGGTATCATTGTTCTGGATCTCAAAAGCGGCAAAGCCCGGCTGCTTCTCAAAGGCGACAAATCGGTGAAGGCTGACCCAACCTATAAATTTATTATTGATGGGCGGGAGTTGCGCGATAATCTGGGGCCGGTCCGGTTTCAATCAGATGGATTGGCGCTAACCCCTGATGGAAACTATTTGTACTATAAACCGCTGAGTGACAACAAACTTTACCGAATCAAAACGGATGCCTTGCGAAATGCTGCCCTGAATGCAACTGCATTATCAAGCCAGGTCGAAGACTTGGGACGAGTAGCCTCAACGGATGGGATGATCTTTGACAGCCGGGGTAATCTGTATCTGGGCGACGATCAAACTTACACGCTTTATCGCCTGCCCGGAGCCGCTGGTTCCACTCCCCCAAGCCTGAACAAACAAGTTTTACTAACGGATAAAAGTCGATTAATCTGGCCCGACAGCTACGCCATTTACCAGAATTACTTATACCTGACGACTTCCCAAATTCAGCACATGGCCAAGAATAACGGGGGCAAATCCACGCGTAAATCGCTCTACGGCGTATGGCGAATCAAGATTGACTAACTAATACTTATTTCGTAATCAACCAAGTATAGTATTCGAACCTTCCTATACCAGTGGGGGTGCAATCATGTTGCCGCCTATAAATTACGTTTTCGATCTGATCTGCTATCTACCAAAATATGCCCCAACATAAAGGAGAGCATAACAGGTCTATAGTACATTCTGTAGGCGGCCAACCGTATTGCCGCGCAAGGTAATCAGGCTAATTTTTTTTAGCGCCAATAAACAATTTCACGACAGGTTAGTACTAGGGTTGAGAACAGAAATATTGAGCCTAAACGTCAAGTACTTATCATTCATAAAAGAGGATTTATTCAATAAATAATACCTGAACGTAGTACGAAACTGAATAGCGCTCCACTCAAGAAGATATATTTCTCTAGTTGACAACTTTATCCATTATTATTTTGACAGACCCACAAATTTCTATTGTTGCCCCTCTTTATAACGAAACAGAATCTCTACCGCATCTGGTTGCCCGGCTCAATGCCGTGATGGAAGCCTCTCCCCTGTTCATTGACGTTGTGTTGATTGATGATGGCAGTCGGGATAGTACAGCGGCTTTAATGCAACAATTAGCCCTGACCGATGGCCGCTACCACTGCGTGTTTTTGTCCCGGAACTACGGCCACCAGATTGCGCTCACGGCCGGAATAGCAGCTTCCCGCGCTACGGAAGCGCTCTTTATTATCGACGGAGATTTGCAGGACCCGCCCGAGCTGCTAACCAATTTCTACGAGAAATATCAGGAAGGTTACGACGTGGTGTACGCCGTCCGTAAGAAACGAAAAGAAAGCTGGTTTAAACGAGTCGCTTACACATCGTTTTATCGGTTGATGCGTTCCATTTCATACGTTGACATTCCGTTGGATAGCGGTGATTTTTCGCTTATTAGTCGACGCGTGGCCGATGTGCTTAGCCAGATGCCCGAAGAAAGTCGGTTTATTCGGGGTATGCGGAGTTGGATTGGTTTTCGGCAGATCGGTGTCGAGTACGAACGGGATGCCCGGGTGGCTGGCGAGCCCAAATACTCTTTCAAGATGTTACGAAACCTGGCTTACAACGGAATTTTTAACTTCAGTGAGTATCCCGTCAAGCTCATTACACGGCTAGGCATAGTTACCATTAGTCTGGCCGTTCTATACCTAATCCAAACCCTGATCAAGAAATATTTCTTTGGAGACGTGCCACAGGGGTTTACGGCTATCCTGTTTATTATTATTTTGTTTAGTGGGGTTCAGCTCATTGCCCTGGGCATGATTGGTGAGTATGTACTACGAATTTTCTTTCAGACAAAAGGACGCCCCTTATATGTTGTGCGGGAAGTTATTCAACAGCAACAACGCCAGTCGTTGAGTCGCGTTTATACGTCTCTAACGCACAAACCCGAATTGAATCAGGTGATTTAATTAACCAGAGCCCGTCTATTTTTCGCAGGGCCATGCACCTATTAATTTTCAACAAAGCTAGTTATGGAGTCTACTTATACTATACCGCACCCGAGGGTGACAAAAGATAACAAGAAGCAGGTACGTCTATTCAGTCTTTTACTATTGGTAGTTTTTTCAGTTGGCCTTATTACGTCGCTATTCTTTAAGGAATCGTGGCTTTGGATGGACGAAGTGCTCAGTTACACGTTACTCGAGGACCCATCGCTGGCACACATGAACGACGCCATTGTCAGTAATATTGACGCTAACCCTCCCCTCTTTTTTGAGTTTTATTGGTTGTTAGGGCACGGCGTTAGCCTAAGTCCCTACTTCTTAAGGGCAATTTCTATACTTCTGTTTGCCAGTACCATTGCTTTGCTTTATCGGTACACAACTCGCCTGGTTGGTACTGCCGTCACCAACTTCGTCATCTTCACCGTCGTTGTCAGTCTGACGTACCTTAATTTTCTGCAGTCTACTCAAATCAGGTCTTACAGTTTCTATCTGCTGCTAAGTTGTTTGTACTTCTTCACACTGCATAAACTCATTCGAAATCCAGCGAAGCCGAGCCTACTGGCCACGCACCTGCTGATAGGGCTGAGTCTGGTCATGACCCATAACTTCGGTTCATTCTACGTGTCGGCTTCGTTAACTTTTTTCGGTTTGTTACTACTGTGGTCGAAACAGCGAACCTACGGACTAGTCATCCTTTCGCACTTACTGATTTTCGGATTTTGGTTTCTCCTCTGGTTTCCAAATTTCCAAATTCAATCGCAACTGGCTAAGCCGCACACCTGGATTCCGTTGCCCACATTCGTGTCGTTTTTCAGAACGCTGGGCGAACTGATACCGACTTTATCATCCCGTATTGAACAGATGCCGGCGATGGTATTTTTGCCGATACTTCGCGTTTGCTTTGTCGTCGGTCTTTTCCTATACATTGCCATACCGCGCCTAAAAAAAGGGTTCCAATCTGTTGTTAACGACGATGCATTCAGTTTTTATCTCCTGGCGGGTTACATTGCTATATCGGTGACCGGGGCTACGCTGCTGATCTCATACGCCTACATGGCGGTGTTTATCAGCCGCTATCAGTGGCCCAGTTCGCTGTTGTTACTATTTCAACTGGTATATGCCTTTCATTACTTTGTGCCAGCGCTCAAACTATCACCGAAACTAGTTCGATGGTTGCCCTTGTACGTGATTGGCTTGTTGGCTTTTGTCTTTTACCAGAATCAAAAGATTGTGTACTTTCCTAAAGGCATACTAAGCTATCTACCTGAAAACAAGGCTAATTACCCTATTTTCTTTGAATCTGCTGATTACTATCTACCCATACATCACCATAAAACAGCCAATGCTCACTTTTTATTAAGCTGGCAAACAGCCCTTGCTAAAGACAATGCAACCAATGCAACGGTAGATCATAAAATTATCGAATCCATTCGCGACAAGTACGGTGTGCGGGAGATTGTGCCGATAGACGAATTTACCAAACAGCGATTTCCGCATTTCTACGTCGTTGACCAGGCCAGCCGTCGCCAGATTGAGTATTATGTGGCTACCGGGCAGGTGAAGGTAATCCGAACAATTCCAGTCCCTATTGAAGGACATCAGATTTTAGAGTGTTCATTCCAAGAATAGGTATTTAACCAAATAGAGGATGAAAAAAGCCGATTTATTAATGGGGTACACCACGTTTATGTACCTAGGCTTACCTGTGCTTATTTTCTTTTTTGGCTGGTTACGAATTGATATCGCTTTACCCCTCAGTGCGCTATTAATCTGGGGCAGTTTGCGATATCTGGCTGGGCTTGCTTCCGAAACCCGGTCAATAGCTACTATAAACAGAAAGAGTCTGCTCTTGGTCGTGGGGCTTTCTTTCGTCTGGGTTTTCCTATCGGGTATCGGCGGATTTTCAAACCAGGACTGGGATCATCACTTCCGAAATGCCTTGTTTCGGGATCTTATTACCGAACCCTGGCCCGTTTATTACAACTTTCCGGCACACTACCCGATAGAAGCCTTAGCCAATCATCATTCGTCTCTCAACTATTATTTTACGTTTTGGCTGCTTCCTGCCTGGGCCGGTAAGCTGTTTGGTCAGGAAGTGGGCAATATATGTCTGCTGACCTGGTCCTACATCGGTATTTTATTGGGGCTTTATTACCTAAACCGGCTGTTCGATTTTAAGTATGCTGGCTTTGTTTCACTGCTGTTCATCTTGTGGAGCGGTTTGGATGTATTGGGCAAGCTCATCCTTCAGAAGCATCTGGTTTATCCGGGTGAACAGATTGAGTTATACTATCATTATTTCTTTACGGCCTTTACAACCGATCTGTATAACCCGTTTAATCAGGCGATTCCAGCCTGGCTTATAACAGCCTGGGTTCTAAACTACCACCGAAAACTGAATTTACTTCCTACTACGTTTTTGTTGACCTACGCGCCGTTTCCGTTTATTGGCTTGGTCTCATTTTATTATATCAACTATCTTTCAGCGAAATTTTCGAGCGGTACAACTTTTAAGAATGTCTTTCTGGATTTATTGAGCGAGCTAACCAGTATCGAAACTGTAGCCGCTTTATTTCTCGCAGTGACCTACGCACTATTTTATCAGGCTCACACGAGCGATGTACCCAGCAGTTTATTCTGGACACGCTATTTGGAAACTGACCCGGTACAAAACCTAAAAACAATCGTATCTTATTTTGTTACCTTTTTCCTGGAAGCCGGGGTATATTTTGGCCTTATTTTCTTGCTATCAAAAAACGTCTACCAAACCTATAAACGTCCATTTTGGCTCTGTTTTGGCTTATTGCTTATAATACCACTTTGGGCAGTTGGTGAGTATAACGATTTTGCTTCCCGGGGGTCCATCCCGGCCCTGGTAATTCTTTGCGTACTGACAGCTAAAGCCATCCTTGATCAGTATACCAATCAGCGCAAAAGGTATATGTTATTCATATCCATTGTTACCTTATTATTATCCTGGATTACACCTGCTATTCTAATTAAGAGAGGTATTCCGGTTAATGGCAATCCAATATTTAGAGATGCTATTGGTTCGTTTGCAGACCCGAAAGTCAGGAAGCAGAACGATAATGAGAGTGTATTGACTAGCGTTGTTAATTTTTACGCCCACGAACCCCAGCAGCACATTTTCTATAAATATCTGGCCAAGCCGCTGAGCCGCCCGGCTATGCAGCACTAAAGGTTTGTGTATGACATGAAGTCAGCTTGTTCACATACATTATAACTTATCGTTTAGCTTGGTTATTAAATTGCAGTCTTCTTGCTACAGAAAGTTTACTTTTAGTTAATTCATACAACAATACATGTCTTTACATTTAATTAAACCTTTTTATTACTTCCAGTAAAATATACTTAGTTCTCTAAATTTTCATTTGTTTAACTTTTAATTTATTTGTATATTTATT
>CAXVWN010000315.1:0-4800 GCA_964263725.1 Spirosoma sp. | reverse complement strand
CCAATTATTCCTCCACCAACAATACCGACATGTGTCATAGTATATGTGTTATATTACCTGAAATCCATATACGTACGGATCGTCTTCGTCCAGAATTAAATGATTATAGCCGTAGATCCTGGCCCAGCCTTCAACACTTGGCACAATGGCTGGATGACTGGCCAACTGGGTTTCTTCTTCAATACGACCATTGAAAATCGACCCGATAATGCTCTCATGGACAAACGTTTCGCCCGGTTTCAGGCGGCCCTGAGCGTACCATTGCGCCATTCTGGCTGATGTGCCAGTGCCGCAAGGCGAACGATCAATGGCTTTGTCGCCGTAAAAAACTGCGTTGCGGGCCGTTGAGGTTTCCTGAATGGGTTTACCTGTCCAGAGGATATGGCTTAGTCCGTTGATCGTCGGGTTTTCGGGGTGAACAAACGTGTATTGTTCGTTCATGCGTTGCCGCATCACCCGCGCCCAGGCAATAAGCTGTTCAGCCTTGTAGAGTTCCAGACCGGCGAAATTCGGTTGAGGATCAACGATGGCGTAGAAATTCCCACCATAAGCTACATCTACCGTCAGCAAGCCCAGATCAGGACATTCCACTGTCAACTTTTCGGCGGCCAGGTACGACTTTATATTCGTAATTTTTACCGACGTTACTTTCTTGCCCTCCTGCTGATACTCAGCCCGCACTAACCCGGCGGGAACCTCCAAATTCAATACGCCGGGCGTTTTGGGCCGAATCAGGTTTTGCTCTATTGCTACCGTAACTGTGCCAATTGTGCCATGCCCGCACATGGGCAAACAGCCGGACGTCTCAATGAACAGTACGCCAGCGTCGTTTGCCGGGTCGATGGGCGGATACAGAATACTGCCCGACATCATGTCGTGGCCGCGTGGTTCAAACATCAGGCCCTTCCGGATCCAGTCGTAATCACGCAGAAAATGCTGCCGTTTCTCGCTCATGGTTTCCCCTTGCAAAAAGGGAATGCTACCGCCCGTAACTACCCGAACCGGATTGCCGCACGTGTGCGCATCAATACAGAAAAAATGAAATTCGGCCATGAGTTATTGAGTCGGGCTTAAGACCGGACGCTTAGCCAGTGCCGTTTGGATAACTTGCTGAACCTGTTCACGTTCAGCGCCAATCAAGGACAAACGCGGTGCCCGGACATACTCCGAACCAATGCCCGTTGCCGTGGCCGCCATCTTGATATATTGCACCAGTTTCGGATGGATATCCAGTTCGAGCAAGGGCATAAACCAGCGGTAAATTTCCAGTGCTTCGGCAATCTGACCCCCTTTGGTCAGGTCATAAATGGCGATTGTTTCCTGCGGGAACGCATCCACCAAACCACCAACCCAGCCATCGCACCCTAACAGCAACGCTTCCAGCGCCAGCGTATCAACGCCCCCCATCAGCTTAAATCGGTTGCCAAACGCATTACGCATCCGGGTAATATTGGTCAGGTCGCGGGTGGATTCTTTTACGGCCTGAATGTTAGGGAATTTAGCTAATTCCTCAAACATAGCCACGGTGGTCATGATTTTATAATCGACCGGATTGTTGTAAATCATGATCGGTAATGACGTTTCCTGCGCCACCGATGTAAAAAACGCAACCGTTTCTCGAGCGTCGGCGGGGTAACGCATGGGCGGCAGGAGCATCAGACCATCGGCACCGTTGGCTTCGGCTTCCCGAGCGCGGGCGATAGCTTGTTTGGTTCCTTGCTCGGCAATATTGACCAGCACCGGCACCCGACCCTGACAAACGTCCAATGCTGATTCCAGCAGGGTAATTTTTTCTTCGTTCAGCAGTGTGCTGGCTTCGCCTAATGAACCGCCAATGATAAATCCATGAATACCAGCGTCGAGTTGAGCGTGCAGGTTTTTTTCAAAAAGCGGCAGATCCAGTTGATCATCGGCCGTAAACGGAGTCAGGAGCGCGGGATAAACACCTTCCCACTGTACGGAAATATTCATTGGCGTTATGTCTTTTAAAATTTAATGAATCAAAGTTCCTGAATAGTCAACGAAGTTCGTTGCCCATAATTAATGGATACTAATACTCATTTAACTAAATTTGACTGTTTATGTCAGGCAATCGGTCAAATTGGTATTGATGAAGCCATTACTCTTTCGGGTGCCCACCGTTGATGATCGCTCGTTTCGGATCGAGCAAGATAACGCACCTCACTTCTACGGTCAACTGCATTTTCATCCGGAAATACAGTTGACATTGATCAAACAAGGCGAGGGCACCCTAATTGTGGGCGATAAAATTGATCGCTTTGGGCGGTACGATATTTTACTGCTGGGTGCCAATGTGCCCCATGTTTTGCGCAGCGATCCGGGCTATTATCAACCAGATTCTACCCAGCGGGCTACGTCTGTATCCGTCCTGTTTAGACCGGAAGTCCTGGAAGCGACACTACTGGGCCTACCCGAAACGAAGCACCTTACTTTTCTTTTGCAGGAAGCGCAACACGGCGTTCGGTTGCGTTGCGGCAAGGGTGATGTGCTCACCGAACAGTTAGAAAACCTACCGTTGCAGCGTCCGTTTGAGCAGTTGCTGAGTCTGTTACGGCTGCTGGATGATCTGGCAACCAATCCCAATCGGGAAGTTTTGTCGGCCACGGCCTATGCCCGACCTCAACGCCCGGACGATCAACGTCGGCTGGAGCGGGTTTTTTCGTTTATCCTTCAGGAATATGCTTCGCCAATTTCGCTGGAGGCTATAGCCAATGTGGCCAACTTAACGCCTGGTGCTTTCTGTCGTTTCTTTCGGCAACACACCCGTAAAACATTTTCTCAATTACTCAACGAGGTTCGTATCGAGAATGCTTGCCGCCGACTGCGCGAATCGCAGGATAACATCAGCCAGATTGCGTTTAGCTGTGGCTATACGAACCTGTCAAATTTCAATCGCCAGTTCAAAGAAATTGTCAGCATGTCACCCAGCGAATATCTCCACAGTTACCGTATGTAGCTTTAAGTAAATGGATAATGAATAATGTAAAATGAATAATTAGCAATGGTAACAGGCTGATTATTCATTCACTTCACTACCGGAAAGGCTACAACCCGCAATTTTGTGCAACCATACGGTATAAGCGTTATGGTTTCGGGTTTGTCATCTACGTCGCCTTTATAAATACCATCACGAGCCGTAACGGGCTGGCGGGCCACACCTTCCACCACTTTCCAGTTTGGTATTTGCCGACCGGTCGTCGTTATTTCAATGGGTGCATTGGCCTCGTTCCAGACGAAATTGGCGGGTAAGGGTTTTGTCGTTACAGTAGTGTTCTTCATCGGATCGTTAATCACCGCTTTGGGCAGACCGTAATTCCAATGAGTACCCCTTTTTGGCTGATATTCGTAATAGGTTCCTTCTTCTTTGATCTCCTTTTCGATCACATCCGACTCCACTTTCAATGCATATACCAACGGGCCACGCTCAATTGTTCGTGAGTTTTTGGCCCAGTTGCTGGTCTTAACGGTCATTGGCAGTTGAAGCGTCAGCTTGTCTCCATTTTTCCAGACTCGTGTTATACTAATGACCTGCCCGCCTTTGTCAGTCCGTAATTTCTGCCCGTTGAGCAGAATCGTTGCTTCGGTACACCAGCCCGGAATTCGAAGGTCGAACGGAAACGTAGTGGGTTTGGGCAGGTTAATTGTAAAATTGATTTGATCCTCAAACGGATAATTCGTGGCCTCCTGGATGGTCACTTCGGTGCCACTGGCGACTTTGGCTTTCACTGTGTTTGGGGCATATTCCAGCGCGGCAAGTCCTTTATTGGTGCCATACCACAAATGGGACGTGAACTTGGTCCAGCCCTGGTGCATATTGGCGGTGCAGCATGTGTAGCCTGCATACGGACCAAATACGTTGTTCATGCCCCGGTCGAAGGGGAGCGAAAAGTCGAAAACACCCCGTGATACCTGCACCTGATTAGCAATCTGGAAATATTGCCGCGACCTGTAATCATCAGTGGTTTGTGTTGGTAACGCATTGAATGTTATGCGTTCGAGCGCATCCATGTAGGCTGGATCGCCGGTGATGCCGATGATTTCTTCGAGCGAAAACATCGTTTCAACAATGGCGCAGAGTTCAACACCCTGCGTAGGTTCGTTGCCGTGGAGATCTTCATCGCCCGAAAACATGCCGTGTGGTAATCCGTGCAGCGTCATCAAATCGTTGAAACCGGTTTTCACGGCGGTTAAATACCGGGCATCTTTTTTCCCCCGGTAGTACTCGGCAGGTAGTTTTAGTCCCATCCCGACATTAACGGCGTGTCGGTCCATCCACCGTTGATTGGTCTGGTTTACGGCCGCGCCAATGGCCCAATTACGCCCACCGAGCAGATCGGTCCAGTTCGTCGTCTGTTTGTACAAGGTATCGGCCAGATCAAGCAGAAATTTGTCGCCGGTCAGGTTGTAGAGCCAATACACCGCCATAATATTATCACCTCCCCGCGATTCCGACCACTCCGACCATTTGGCAAGCGGGCAGGTTTTCAGGTTCTCATGCTGGTACTTAAAGTAGCGGGTCATGAACGGAATCACGCGGGAATCCTTTGTGGCCGTGTAATATTGCTGCATAACTTTAAGCATAACCATGCGCGGCCACCAATCTTCGCCATCGGCGCAGGTGTTTATTTTACCGCCATTTGCCAGTTCGGCTTTTGTATAAGGGCCAAAAAAACCGTTTGGCCGCTGGTGCTCAAGACTCCAGTTAATGTATTTAAGTACTTTGTTTCTCAGTGGTTTATCGTCTAACAAATAGGCGAGAGGCACGGCACCATCGAGCCA
>CAXVWN010000314.1:0-9689 GCA_964263725.1 Spirosoma sp. | reverse complement strand
TTGCTGACCAGCCTCGTAGCGCAGAAATGTGTCCATTGGGGGCGTCTCGACAATTTTGCCGGGATTGAAAATGCCGTTTGGGTCCCACGTATGTTTAATCTGACGCATCAACTCATAGTTGTGCGCGCCAACCATTTGCGGAATAAACTCGCCCCGCAATCGCCCATCGCCATGTTCACCCGACAATGACCCGTCGTATTTTTTTACCAGTGTAGCAATTTCTTCGGCAATCATGCGGTACTGCCGATGTCCTTCTGCGGTTTTAAGATTGATGATTGGCCTCAAATGCAACTCGCCCGAGCCCGCATGAGCATAGTGAACGGCATGCATGTGATGCTTCGTCAGAATCTCGTTGAAATCACGAATGTAGTCGGGTAAGTCATGCACATCAACGACTGTGTCTTCAATTACCGCAACGGCTTTCGCATCGCCGGGCAGGTTGCCAAGTAAGCCTAAACCCGCTTTTCGGAGCGTCCATATTTTCTTGGTATCCTCGCCAAACAACAGCGGGTAATGATATCCCATACCGGCTGCCTGCATCTCGGTTACCATAGTGGCCGAGAGTTGCTCAATTTCGGTCCGAGTAGTGCGCGACAGGTCAACGACCAGAATAATCGGAAAATGATCGGTCGGGGTTTTCTGAACGAAAAAGCTGTTTTTGCGCTGTTCCGGATTGGTATCAGCCCGCTCCAGAATGATATCATCGATTAATTCGACAGCATAAGGCTTGTACTTCAGCGCTACTAAGGTAGCGCGTAAGGCTTCATCAATTGAGTGACAGTGTACGCACACTAACCCGCTCTCTTTAGGTGGTAAGGGTACCAGGTTTAGCTTGATTTCGGTGAGAAAACACAACGTGCCCTCCGAACCGGCAATAAGCTTTGCCATGTTAAATGATTCCCCTTCCGGCGCAAACGGCTGCATGTCGAGCAGGGCATCCAGCGCGTAGCCTGTATTGCGCCGTTCGATGGATTTCTTGGGAAAATTTCGCCGAATTTCTTCTTGATTTTCTATACTCGACAAAATTTCGTTTGTCTTCAGCAGAATCTTATCGGCCAGCGTTGCAGAGCCGTTTTTACGACTTGCCTCGCTAACTTGTTTAGTAAAATCCCAGCCACTTACCGGGCCAAATTCGGCCTCCGATCCATCGGCCAGTAAGACTTTCACCGATAGCGTATGTTCACGGGTAGCCCGGTACACAACTGAATTTGATCCGCAGGAATTATTGCCAACCATGCCCCCAATCATAGCCCGATTAGCGGTCGATGTTTCTGGACCGAAATAAAGGCCGTGGGGTTTTAGAAACTGGTTTAATTCATCCCGAATAACGCCCGGTTGTACCCGTACCCAACGCTCTTCAGGGTTGATCTCCAGAATCTTGGTAAAATGCTTCGACACATCGACAACAATGCCACTTCCTACAACTTGGCCAGCCAGCGATGTTCCTGCTGTGCGGGGAATTAAAGGGGTTTTATGCTGCTTCGCAAATGTGATTAGGACTTTAAGGTCGTCAACCGTTTTGGGGATGGCAACGGCGGTTGGCATTTCCCGATAAGCCGATGCATCTGTTGCGTATAGAGTTCGATGCGTGGTATCGTTGAAGAGATCACCGATTAACTGATTCGCTAAATTTTTGAAGAGGTCAACATCCATAGAGGCACACAAACTGCGTATTCATTGTCATTCAATAAATACTTAGGCAAAAGTAGCTGTAAAGACACATTATTTCGAGATCATAGAGTAAAAAATGCCAAGTGTGTTTTTGTTAATAAAATTATAGATTATTAGTTTAAAATTATAAGATAACGAGTTGATAATTAGGCTAATTAGCAAAAAATATTAATAATAAAAATATCAATAGTGCAAGTAAGGCCTGGTTTTTTATGAAATATTATGATACGATTTTGACGCTAAGTCCTTTAATTTTAACCGCAGTGTATTTGTATTTTCATTAGAACATGATGTAATTCGCTGAATGGTTCAGGTTTAGTTCTATAAATTCTCGTCAGGTTGATAGAGTTGAAGAATATACAGGCAGTTTTATCGCTTATATTTCAACTATGTCAGGCCGGAGAACTTGCACGTTTTAACCCTCAATCAGGAATTACTAAACATTCATTTTTATTGTAAACCTATGATGGAAAAATCCTACAAACTTAACCGCTTTGGCGGAAACGTAGGTCAGGTTGGCGTTTTCCAACCCCAGTCATTTAGACAGAAGGCTTTATTCAGCTTCCTGACGATGCTGGCACTAGTGCTGCTATTGGGTAACTCTGCAGCATGGGCACAAGGGCGTACCGTAACGGGTACGGTGACCGATCCATCGGGCGCATCCTTGCCCGGTGTAAGTGTGCAAATTAAAGGTACTCAGCGGGGCACAAATACCGACGCTGATGGCAAGTATTCGATGGCCAATGTGCCAGACAATGCAACACTGGTGTTGAGTTTCATTGGCTATACTTCACAGGAAATAGCTGTGGGAAACCGTTCGACAGTAGACGTAAAATTATCTGACGACACGAAAGCACTGGAAGAAGTTGTTGTTGTTGGCTATGGCACCGCGAAACGGAAAGATTTGACCGGTTCTGTCGTGCAGGTTACGGCAAAAGATTTCAACGCCGGGGTGAACCCCAACCCACTACAAGCCATTCAGGGTAAAGTAGCTGGTCTGGTTATCACAACACCTTCAGGTGATCCGAACCAATCGCCAACGGTTCGTTTACGGGGATATACCTCGCTGGCTGGCGGTAGTGATCCACTCTATGTGGTTGATGGTATGATTGGTGTGCCAATCAATACAATTTCGCCACAGGATATTGAGTCGATGGATGTGTTGAAAGATGCATCGGCGGCAGCTATCTATGGCTCGCGTGCGGCTAACGGCGTTATTTTGGTAACAACCAAACGTGGTAAGGCCGGTAAGACAACAGTTACCTTTAATAACTACATCAGTGCGGCAACAATTTCAAAGCGATTTGATCTGTTAGATGGGCCAAGCTATCGTGATGCGGTATCAGCTATTAAAGGGGCGTCTGCCTTGACTGATTTACAACGTTTTCCCGCTGGGAATTTCAACACTGATTGGGTAAAGGAAGTGACTCGTACTGCCTACGTAAATAACCATGATGTCGCTATTGCGGGTGGTTCGCCTACATTCAGTTACCGGGGATCGTTGAATTACATTAATCAGCAGGGAACGGTAAAACAAACGGGTTTAAATCGTCTGACAGGTCGGATTAATCTTGATCAGAAGGCATTTGACAACCGACTGAACATTCAGTACAACCTTTCCTACTCAGAAACCAATAGGCAGTATGACAATGGTGTGCTTGCCCGGGCAACAACCTTTTTGCCAACATTGCCCGTACGTAATGCCGATGGTACATACTATGAAGTAGGTGGCAGCTTTGATTTGTTCAATCCGGTAGCTATGCAAAATGGTGTCACTAATACTGGCGTTCAGAAGTATCTACAGGGTGGTGTTAACCTGCGCTATGAGATTTTGGATGGATTGACAGTAGGTGTTAGCGGGCAATTACAGCGCGATAATACCCTTAGTGATTACGTGACGAACCCAAATGTCAAACAGTATGCTGGTCAGAATGGTCGGGCTAGTCGAGGCTATACCGAATCAAACAGCAAATTGCTGGAAACGACCATTAATTACACAAAAGGGTTTGGTACACAAAGCAGTAATTTTGCGCTCTTGGGAGGTTACTCGTATCAACAGTTCGACAACGATGGTTTCAGCGCGGCTAACACGGGGTTTGTTACCAATGATGTTAATTTTAACAACCTTGGTTTAGGATCGGGTACATTGGTTAATCCATCCAATAACACATCAACTTCTTATCGCAATCAGGCGAAACTGATTTCATTCTTTGGTCGGGCTACTCTGAACTTGAATGATCGGTATAACGTGACAGCAACAGTACGTCGGGATGGTAGTTCAAAGTTTGGTACAAATAACAAGTGGGGTATTTTCCCTTCTGTTGGTGCCGGCTGGACAATTACCAATGAGCCGTTCTTTCCAAAAAGCAACGCGCTTAATTACTTGAAACTGCGTGCTGGCTGGGGACAAACGGGTAACTCTGAAGGCATTGCCGCCTATAACTCTATCCAATTATATGGCCAGAAAGGAACGTATTATGATGGATCTATTGGTGACTTCCTGCCGGGTTATGGTATTACGCAAAACGCTAACCCAAACCTAAAGTGGGAAATTTTGACAACCTCAAACGTAGGTTTGGATTTCCAACTATTGGGCGGTCGTTTCTCAGGTACAGTTGAGTACTATAATAAGCTGACAAAAGACATGTTGTATCCATACTCCGTACCGGCTGATGGGATAACCTATTTCGCCAATACGCTTCTGGCGAACGTTGGTTCGATGCGGAATAGCGGTTTCGAATTGTCTTTTGGTGGCGATATTATTCAAAAGGGATCTTTCTCCTGGAACGCCCGTCTTGTGGGTGCCTACAATAAAAACGAGATTGTTTCCCTTTCAAATGACCAATTCAGCAATGGACAGGTACGTTTTAATGCCTTTGGTGGTCGTGGACTGTCGGATGTATACGCATCTTACCTGACTCCAGGGCAACCTCTGGGTGAGTTCAACAACGTTCCTACCTTTCTTGGTTATACGGCAGATGGTCAAGTTCAACTAAAAGCGGCTTCGGGTGATACGCCGGTAACGGATGTATCAAAGGCAGATGCGGCTGCGGCTATTGCCGCAGGAAGTCCGATAAAGCAGGGTAATCCACAGCCGTTTTTAAACGCATCGTTCATTAACACATTCCGCTACAAGGGATTTGATGTGTATTTCCAGATGCGTGGTACGTTTGGCAACAGCATTCTGAACAACGTTCGGTCAAACCTGATGATTCCAGGTTCTATTCTGGAAACAAACATGCTGAGAGATGTTACGACCTTGCCAAAAGGATACGGCGTAAACGTCTTGTCAACCAATTGGATTGAAAGTGGCTCGTTTGTTCGGTTCGATAACTGGCAGGTTGGTTATAACATTCCATTACCAACCAGCAAATACATCACTAATGCTCGTGTGTATCTGGGTGGTAACAACTTGTTTATCATCACAAAATACAAGGGTATCGACCCGGAATTGCAGGTGAAAGCAGATTTGCAAACGGACAATGGTCGAATCCTTCAGGCACCGAATTCGGTTGGTCTTGACAACAGTGGTATTTATCCAAAAACCCGTACGTTCCAGTTAGGTCTTAACCTGACTTTCTAAGCTGGTTCATTTTTCACAAACCAGGTTTTTTTATAAATAAATCTGGTTTGTGAAAATCTTTCTTGGTTGACGCATCGTTAGTATTGTATCCTAATTTAGATGCTATAACTGATTAATTATCAATAAATTATATGAAAAAAATAAATATAAAATTGCTTCTGGGCTGCTCGGCACTTCTGTTGCTCGGTCAGTCCTGTACGGACCTGACTGAGACGACCTACGACGTTATCCCGACGAGTGGAACGTTTGGTACTACAGCAGCACAACAGGCCGCCCTGATTGGACCTCTATATAATGGCTTAGGCGATTATTGGAGTAACATGACCGATCTAAACACCGTTACGGACGAGCAAATCGTGCCGACGCGGGGAGGTGACTGGAAAGATGGTGACAAATGGATACGGTTATATACCCATACTTGGGACCCTGTTACAGATAATGGTCAGTTCAATGGTCCCTGGACTTGGTGCTATAACAACATCACTGCCATCAATCAGCAGTTAGGAACGGCGAAAGATGCCGCTCTGATTGCTGAGTTGAAAACGCTTCGGGCTTTCTTCCATTATGAAGCCATGGATATGTTCGGCAATATTATCATTGCTGATAAACTAACTGCCGGAAGCCAGGCACAAAGTACACGCGCACAAGCGTATGCATTTGTTGAAAAGGAGTTACTAGATAACTATGCGGCTCTATCCGATCAAGTGGGAGGAGCTTATTATGGTCGTATGAATAAGTACGTGGCTGATATGATCCTGGCTAAATTGTACCTTAATGCAACCGTGTATACGGGTACACCCCAATGGCAGAAAGCTATTGATCGCTTGGATAACATCGTTAAAGCTGGTAAATACTCACTATCTGCTGATTTCTTTAGCAACTTCTCGCTACAAAATCAGACGTCTAACGAGATAATTCTGGCTACGCCTTTCAGTCGTACAAAGCGTACTGGATTCCGTCCTCAGATGCAGACACTGAGTTATTTGCACCAGTTGACCTACAATCTGGGACAAGCTCCATGGAACGGCTTTTGTGCGGTAACTGAATTCTACAACTCCTTCGATGATAAGGATGTGCGTAAGAAAATGTGGATCGTAGGTCCGCAATATGATGCCGCCGGTAAACCCCTGATTGACGCCCCATTACCATTAGTAATTACTCCCGAAGTTTCGGCACTTGTTTATCCCGCCGGTCCTGAAGGTCGGGCAGTTGGTGCCCGTAATCAGAAGTATCAGATTCAGACTAATAATTTTGTTCCAGATTCGTGGCAGGACAATGATTTTGTCATCTATCGTCTGGCTGATGTGTACCTTATGCGGGCAGAGGCTTATATGCGTTTAGGCAATGTGGCTAGTGCCGTTACAGATGCTAACTTGGTTCGCGCCCGTGCTGGTATGTCTGCTTACTCAGCCGCTACATTAACACTAACAGAGATGTTGGCTGAACGTGGTCGTGAGTTGGCATGGGAGTATCATCGTCGTCCAGATATGATTCGCTTTGGAACATTTGGCAACGCTAAACGGCTCAAGGCTGCTGATGCCGATAAGCACTGGGAGCTATATCCAATTCCAAAAGATCAGTTGTCGTTGAATCCAAACTTAAAGCAGAACCCAGGGTATTAGTTCACCTGAGTTAAATAAAAAAAGCAAGCTAGACAGGGCTTGCTTTTTTTATTTAATAGCTGATTAAAAGCTAATTAATTAGGCGAAAATGCCTAATTAGACCCCACGATTTATTACATTTGCAGTCCCTTAATGATCAATATCCTCTTAAACGATCGCTCAGCTTCTCTTTACAAATACGGTTTTTTTCTCACCTGTTCATACTAATGCGTATCAGTTTACTAGTGCTGATGGTCGGCTTGTTAGCTAGCTGTCGGTCAGGGCCGCAAACGCCTGCCGATCCACTGTTTAAAAAGTTATCGCCTGACCAAACGCACATTAATTTTACTAATACAGTCACCGCATCCAAAGAGTTTAACATTATTAATTATCGGAATTTTTATCATGGAGGGGGCGTAGCTATCGGTGATGTAAATAATGATGGTTTGTCAGATGTGTTGCTCAGCGCAAACATGGGCGATAATAAACTGTATCTGAACAGAACCGTTGCCGGTCAGGAAGCAATACAATTCGATGACATTACAGCCAAAGCTGGTGTGGCTGGTAAACGAGCCTGGAGTACCGGGGTTACGTTTGCTGATGTAAACGGCGACGGACGACTTGATCTTTATATATGTAATGCGGGTAACCGGGACGGTGATGATCGGGCTAATGAACTCTTTATTAACAATGGCAACGATGCCAATGGCATCCCTACTTTTACCGAGCGTGCCGCTGAATATGGTTTAGCTGATCGGGGCTACGCAACCCATGCGGCTTTTTTTGATTACGATCGGGACGGCGATCTGGATATGTACTTACTCAACAACAGTTTCATGCCTGTTGAGCGTCTATCCTATGCTAACATACGCGCGCAACGCGATTCATTGGGTGGGCACAAGTTGTTTCGGAACATGACCGCCGAAAGGAATAAGGCTAAAGCAGCCCAGGGACCAATTTTTCAGGATGTATCGGAGCAAGCCGGAATTTATGGCAGTCTTATTGGCTTTGGGCTGGGCATTACCATCGGCGATGTGAATGATGATAATTGGCTGGATATCTACATCTCCAACGACTTTTATGAGCGTGACTATCTCTACATCAACAATCACGACGGAACATTTCGGGAGTCGATTAAAGAGTCGATGCCGCATACAAGTTTATCATCTATGGGTGCCGATGTGGCCGACGTGAATAATGATGGTAAACTCGATATTTTTATAACCGACATGCTACCCGGCAACGACCGGCGGCTAAAGAAAACGTCTACCTACGAGAGTCACGATCTGGAACAGATTAAGGTTGGCCGCGATTTTCACTATCAGTTCATGCAGAATATGCTGCATCTGAATCAGGGGAATCAACCCGCTAATAATGGCCTGCCAACCTTCAGCGAAATAGCTCGCTTTGCCGGTGTTCAGGCAACCGACTGGAGTTGGGGTGCCTTGATTTTTGACATGGATAGCGATGGCCAAAAAGATATTTTTGTGGCCAATGGAATCGCCAAAGATGTAACGGATCAGGACTTTGTCAACTTCGTGGCCGACCACGAGAATATGGCTCAGATTGCCCGCAAAGGGTCTTTTGACTTTAAAGAATTCTTAGATAGAGCGCCGTCGGAGGCTGTACCAAATTATGCATTTCATAATGATGGGAATCTACAATTCACAAACAAAGCTCTCGATTGGGGATTGTCGGAACCTGACTTCTCCAACGGGGCGGCTTATGGTGATTTGGACAATGACGGCGATCTGGACTTAATTGTCAACAATGTAAATTCCCCCGTTTCAATTTACCAGAATCAATCCAGAGAAAAGCATAAAACGAACTACCTGAAAATAAAACTGGAAGGCACCGGTCTAAATCGAAATGCCATTGGCACACGAGTGTTTGTTTATCAGGGGAATCAGATGCAGTTATTACAGCAGATGCCAAACCGCGGATTTGAGTCATCGGTCGATTTGAATATGGTATTTGGTTTGGGAGATAAATCTCAGATTGATTCGCTAGTAGTTATCTGGCCTGATGATAAGATGCAAACCCTTCTACAGCCGAAGTCGAACCAGATGTTGACTCTTCGTCAGCAATCGGCTACTGGTACATGGAAGCCCACTCAGGTGAAAATTCAGCCCGTCTTTCAGGATAATACGGTCCAATCGGGATTAACGTATATGCATAAGGAAAGCCAATTCGTGGACTATAATCGAGATGCCCTGCTTAAGCAGCAGTTCTCCACACAAGGCCCGGCGTTGGCTACCGGCGATGTAAACGGCGACGGCTTAGACGATGTATTTCTGGGCGGAGCCAGTGGCCAGTCGCATAAACTGTTTATTCAGCAGCCCACTGGTCGGTTTGTTGACAAAACGCCGACTGTAATGCGCCAGGATACGGCTTATGAGGCCGTTGATGCTGTTTTGTTCGATGCCGACGGTGATAAAGATCTTGACCTTTATGTGGTGTCGGGAAGCAATGAGTTTGAGGTCGATGCCGAAGAATTGTTAGATCGGTTGTACCTGAACGACGGGAAAGGTGGTTTTACCCGATCTGAAACAGGCTTGCCTAACCTCAAGGCAAGCGGTTCCTGTGTAACGGCCGCCGATTTTGATCTCGACGGTGATATTGATTTGTTTGTCGGTTCACGAATGATTCCGGGGCAGTATGGTCGAAATCCAGCCAGTTATTTGCTTACGAATGATGGAATCGGAAACTTTAAAAACTATACGAAACGGTCATTACCCGAGGCTGAGCAGCTTGGTATGGTAACGGCGGCAAAATGGGTCGACCTCAATGGCGATAAATACCCCGAATTAATTGTGGTAGGCGACTGGGCACCG
>CAXVWN010000313.1:0-9032 GCA_964263725.1 Spirosoma sp. | reverse complement strand
CTTTCCATTTACGGCTGTAAGGCGTAAAAACGGTATAGGGTGTTTTTTTACCACTAAGTACCTCGTCGTGTTCAAAAATGACCTGGTCTTTGCTCGTATGAAAGCCTATTTTATGGGTAGCCAGCAAGTCACCAATTGTTTTGTCGCGCTCTTTAGCGTATACTTCATAATCATGGTTGGCGAATACCTCGCCAATGTTATATTGCTCAACGAGTTCGTTCCACACATCAACCGGCTTACCATAGCGAACAATTAGGGTTGATCCCATTTTTGTTAATTCATCTTGTAAACGGTCGATTTCCTGAACCAGAAACTCAACTCGACGGTCGTGTTTATCGTCTAGATCATCAAGAATTGTGCGGTCGAAAATAAAAACAGGAACCACAGGATGGTCACTTTTTAAGGCGTAATACAAAGCGGCATTGTCGTGCAGACGCAAATCGCGCCGGAGCCAGACCAGCGAAAGCGGTTCAGACATAATTTCAGGTAGAGTTTATGAATGAGCTAACCAATGGTGAATCGGAAATGTTAAGGCACAAAAAAAGCCCGGAAGCTACTTCCGGGCTTTTTTTGTGTAAAAATGATTCTATTTATCAGGCAGTTTCTAACTCATGATCCCGGCGCGAACGCGAACGATCCGTTGGATTAATACGCATTAAAATACGCTTTTTGATGCGCATCCAGCGTTCGTAAAGCTTCGACTCCTTCAGGAAGTTCCAAGGCTCATCTTTCAGTTCCTTTTTGTGCTCTTCAGGATCGTATTGCATACCCGTACACAGGCAATGTTTGCGGTTGGTACGGGTCAAAATATCGAAATTAGCGCAGGTTTGGCAACCCTTCCAAAAGGCTTCATCGCCAGGCAACTCACTGAGTGTCACCGGCTGATAGCCCAAATCGGAATTAATTTTCATTACCGCTAAACTCGTTGTAATACCGATAATTTTAGCCGTAGGGAACATAGCCCGTGAAAGCTCAAATGCTTTGGCTTTAATGCGCGTGGCAATGCCGCTCTTACGGTAGTCGGGATGGACAATCAGGCCTGAATTGGCCACAAATTTGCCGTGCTCCCAGGTTTCGATGTAGCAGAAGCCAACCCACTCGCCCGAGAGCGTCATGGCAACGATGGCTTTGCCTTCGAGCATTTTCTCCATCACGTAAATGGGCGAGCGCTTAGCTATACCGGTACCCCGGGCTTTGGCGCTTTCCTCCATTTCATGGCAGATGGTTTCGGCCAGACGCAAATGATTTTCATTGGCGACCTGAACAATATATTGATCGTTAACTATTTCTGGTGTGATCATTGTCGTTTATTGGGCGGTTGTGAAGCCGCAAAACGGAGACAGCGTAATCCGAGCTGGTTTGTTTGATGAATAAAACGAGAAACATTGCGGAAATAGTTTACCACATAGGTAAACAAAATGATATAGTCCTTTCGGACCTAAACCAAAATGGCGTAGTATGATAGAAAGTCGGTAAGTAGACGAGCTTTGCCATTGGTATTGCGCTGAAAACGCGGACAATGTTAGAGAGATTATCCGGGTCTTGCAATAAAATAACGGTTTTTTTGCAGGATAGTTCGTCAATGGTCAAAACATATTTATTAATCATTAAGTCCTACGTATATGATCTACTACCGCTACTTATGTCGGTTTATACGATCACCTATGACTTGTGTCAACGGCCCTTCCTTCTCCCTCCTATTCACTCACCCTAAGCAGAAGCCGACCGCTGCGGTATGCCGTATTTTTCTATCTGTATGTTATGCAGGGAGTTCCGGCGGGTTTTTCGCTGACGGCCCTAGCCAATTACCTCACTGCCGAAGGTGTTAGCCCATCGGCCATTGGGTCATTTGCCGCCGTTGTGGGGTTACCGTGGGCCTTTCAATTTGTATGGGGACCACTTATTGATCGCTACCAGGGCTCATCAATGGGACGCCGAAAGCCCTGGGTAATTGGCGCACAATGTCTGGCTTTTTTGGCATCGCTGGGACTTTTATTTGTACGAAATCCGGTAGCTACGGTTTCGACACTGGCCTGGTTTTTTTTCAGTCATAGCATTTTTGCGGCTATTCAGGATGCGAGTGTTGATGCTATGGCGATTACAGTCATACCGGAAAACGAACGCGGCCGAGTCAATGCGTTTATGCGGGCTGGTTTTCTAATTGGCACAGGCGTTGGTGCAGCCGTATTTTCTCAACTTCTGCGCACTTATGGCTTTTTCAATGCGGCTCTACTTCAATCATTTTGCCTATTTAGTTTAACGCTACTAACGTTCTTTATTCGGGAACAGCCCGGCGACCGGCTTTTGCCTTCGTTTAAAAGTTGGCGGTCAGATTCAATTTTGACAAAAACCGCCAGACAAACCGAACTGCCTGATCACAATTTTCGATGGTTATTTACCGAGTTGTTTAGAGGACTATTTGCGAAACGCAGTCTGCTCTTATTTGGCTCTATAGTAGCCGCTTATGTGAGCATAAGTTTATTTCTACGCGCGTATAATTATCATTTAATCCAGCAACTCGGCTGGGCCGATACGTCGGTTTCCCTATTGACCGGCACATATGGAATGCTTGTCGCCACGGGTGCCGCCCTGATAGGTGGATACCTGGCGGACCGTATTAGTCCGCGTCGATTGCTTGTGATTGTATTAGCCGTAATAGTTGTTTATCTGGTCGGTTTCAATGCTATGTCGGCCTTATGGATTCAGCGCGAAGTGGCCCAGACCGGTTTAGTCGCCTTGTATTTTATGGACCCGAGCATTAGTGTGGCGGCCATGCCTGTGTTGATGGCTATTTGTCGAAAAGGTGTCGAAGGATCACAGTTTACGACGTACATGGCCTTTGTGAACCTGTCTGATATTGCAGGATCGTTTCTGGCTGGTCATGCGCTGGCTTACGTTCCGGCGTCAACCATTGGTCTTTTTGCTGGTGGGCTGGCAGGAGTCGCCATGATTATCACCTTATTCGCCCTGCGACAGTACCCAGTTGGTGGCTCAACATCAAGTGTATGAGACGTTTCGCTGCTTACAGTTTCCTCTAGTTGATTTTATACATATATCTACTAGGTAGTTAACCCCACATATAGATTTGATAAGTAGCTTGCAACCCTACCGGAACTGCTATGCTACATCTTCGTAAATCATTCTATCGCATCCTCGAAATTTCGGACGGCAAGCGCCGGGGAATAAGCCTGATTTTTAACCTGCTTCTGGTTACCATCATCACCTTAAATTCTATTGCTATTGTACTCCATACGGTACCGGAATACAATCGACGTTTTTCGCAGTTATTCCTTGATTTCGAGTTCTTCTCAGTTGTTTTTTTTACGCTCGAATACCTCCTGCGTGTTTGGGTTTGCGTTGAGAATGCCAAGTATCATCACTGGTTTTGGGGTCGGTTAAGGTATATTTTTTCCGTATCAGCCATGATCGACATTTTGGCTATTTTCCCTTTTTACTTCTCCTTATTTGCTACCGATCTGGCCATCGTCCGGATTTTGAGGTTGTTCCGTATTTTTCGCCTATTTCGTATGTCGCGCTACTCACACGCGTTTCGCATGATTCAACGGGTTGTGGCCGAGAAAAAAGAAGAGCTTATTCTCAGCACGATACTCGTCGTTTTCATGCTAATTATCGTGTCGAGCGTTATGTATTACGTAGAACATGCGGCTCAACCCGATAAGTTTTCGAGCATTCCGGCAACCATGTGGTGGGGTGTTACGGCTATGACAACCGTTGGCTACGGCGACATACACCCAATTACTCCTTTAGGCAAGTTATTGGGTGGCATTACTGCTATTGTGGGTATTGGGCTGTTCGCCTTACCAACCGGTATTCTGGTATCTGGCTTCAACGAGCATATCCGTGTTCATAAGGCACCCCGGCGGCACCATTGTCCGCATTGCGGAAAAGAAATTTAACAGCACGACTACGTACGGAAGGTATCTACCAGGAGAACAAACTCAACGTTCTCCCAACGTGCTAACTATGTAAATTGAGATAAGATGAATATAGGCATTTAGCACTTATCGAATCGCCTGCTCGGTTTGCATATCGAAAAAGTGAGCCTTGTCTGTATCCCAGACGAACGCTATCGGATGATTAAATATAATCGATGAATCACCTGGTAATTTGGCTACAAACCGATGATTTTCCTGAGTGAAGTAAGCGAAAATTTCGCTACCCATGTGTTCAACAGCATCAATTGGAATTGACGTGTCGGCCGAGTAATACGTTGGTGGAACATGGGCCGGTCTCTCGCGAATGTGCTCGGCCCGAATGCCCAGTATCACCTCACGATCGGCATGGGGAGTTAACGAATCGCGATGAATTGATTGTTGCAAATTAATCTGAACTGTACCGCCAGCACTTTCAAAACCTAACTCTCCATTCACTTCGCGAATATGGCCGGGCAAGAAATTCATCGGGGGCGTACCGATAAAACCCGCAACGAATAAATTAGCAGGCCGATTGTAAAGCGCTAAGGGTGTATCGTACTGCATAACATCACCATTACGCAACACCACAATTCGGTCGCCCAGAGTCATGGCTTCGATCTGATCGTGGGTAACGTAGATCATCGTAGCGGCCAGATCGCGGTGAAGTTTCTGGAGCTCAATTCGGGTCTGGCCCCGAAGTTTGGCGTCAAGATTGCTCAGCGGCTCATCAAAAAGAAACACTTTGGGATTGCGCACGATGGCCCGACCAATGGCCACGCGCTGCCGTTGTCCACCCGACATATCTTTAGGTTTTCGGTCGAGCAGGTTTTCGATTTCCAGAATTCTGGCCGCATTGGTCACCCGTTGCCGGATTTCGTCTTTAGCCATATTACGCAGCTTCAGTCCGAAGGCCATGTTGTCGTAAACAGTCATGTGCGGATAGAGCGCGTAATTCTGAAAGACCATCGCAATGTCGCGGTCTTTCGGAGCACGGTCGTTTATACGTTGTCCATCGAGCAGCAAATCGCCATCGGTGATTTCTTCCAGACCAGCGATCATCCGCAAGAGCGTCGATTTGCCGCATCCCGACGGCCCAACCAGCACCACAAATTCGCGGTCCTTAACGTCAATATTAACGTCTTTTATTACCCTTGGTCCGCCTGCATACGCTTTCGCAACGTGACGGAGTATAACTTCAGCCATAATTTTTCTTTTTGTAAAGACTGACCGGCTAGTCTCTACCTGTATTTTTCCAATGCCTTTACGGCTTCCGGATAATGCTCCAATCGCTGAAACGCCCAAAGAGATTCAATGGTCGATTCGGCCCCTGAATTGTGGTTAATTTTACCACTTGACATAATACCATCGTATCCCCGGCCTGTTACCTGATCATACATAAGCGTATTAGCTATATTTTTTCCTAGAAACCAGCTTGTTAGGTGCCCCGCTAAGTCAGCATATTTGCCATCTTTAGTCTGATCATAGGCTTCCAGAGCAGCCCAGACCATTGGCCGAATGCCGTAGGCAATCTGTGCAACCTGACTGGATTTAATCGGTTTAATTTCACTACCGGACTGTTCTACCACAAATGATTCCAGAAAACCCAGTTGAATCAAATACGGGTAAAAATTATCGATCTCGCGCTTGGCAGCCGCAATCCAGGCCGGTTTATTTAATGCTTTCCCAACACGTAGTAGCGCATACGATTGATCGCAGGCGTAGGCATGCCAATTGTTCTCGAAACTCAGAATTGCCCCATACGGATACTTGCCCATGTCTCCGAGCTGCATAGATAGAATGCCATCGCCCAGCAAGTCAATCAGCTTCAATACATTGGCATTGGGCGATTGTTGATAGATGTTGTTTAGGCTAAGAATCATAATTGCCGCCTGATCGGTACCAGAGCCGAAGGGAAGCCATTTGGGCACCTGAATACCCTTGATAGAATTAAATTTCTTGGGCTTGTTGCCGAAATCACGAAGTATGTTTGTCGTAAGCTTCTGTGTTGCCGATTGCATACGTGCAGCCATCGTTGGGTCAGCTTTTTGATAATACGGATAAGCTTCGGTCAGGAGCCACATGGCCCGCCAGGACCAGAAGTTAGCCTGAGCCACACTTGTTTTGTAGGTCTTATTTACCGTTCCATCGGGCCAGAGGAACTTATAAAAATACCCATTATCGGCTTGCAGTTGCAGGACAAATTCGGTCATTGTCCGCAGTTTAATTTGCTTATCGGTATTAGTCGAAATATCGGGCTCGCGTACGAGTAGCAAGGCCGCCCGCGCGATGTCGTCTACACAGGTAAATCCCTCATCGCTATCTGTTACGAGATGATAATCCGGGCCTTCGCTATAAATTCCTACAGTGCCCACTTCGATCCCGTTCGACGCCATCTTGACGGACCGATAAAGCCGGTCCAAATGCGACAGATTAACGTAACGGGTTATTGCCGTCGGCGCTTGGGCTGTGGTTTGTTCGATCTTACAACATAATGATAGCAGAAGTAGAGTTTGTAGCGTCAGTAATCTTAAAAAAATGGATCTACTCATAACGTTTTCTTTCTGTCACCGCTTCGGCGACAAGCGAATAAAAATTAATCTTTCAATCCAGATGAAGCCATACTCTGAATAAAATGCTTTTGAAAAAATAGGTACAAAACCACGATTGGCACGGCCAGCATAACCGCAGCGGCAATTTTAACACCTAATTGTCCCTCAGCGCGTCCACCAACCGAAAACAAGGTCACCAATTGTGGCATAGTCATCGTCGCTTCATCGCGAATAACGATCAATGGCCACAGGGCTTCATTCCATAAGCTCATGAACGTTAGAATCGTAATTGTCAGAACAGTTGGCAGAATATTTGGAATAAGTATCTGAAAAATAATCCGCATCTCACTCGCTCCGTCCATACGAGCGGCATCAATCAAGGCCTGTGGCAAGCTCTGAAACGCCTGCCGAAACAATAGAATGGACAGCGAGCTGAGCGCAAACGGCACAATTAGGGCTAAATAGGTGTCAACCCATCCCAGTGTGACCATCGTAATGTAATTGGGAATCAGTGTGATTTGAAAAGGCAGCGTCATTGTGAAAATGATGAGGTAAAAAATCCAGTCGCGGCCCACGAAATCCAGTTTCGCCAGAGCATACCCCACCATTGCCCCGGAAAGCAGTACCAAACCGGTTGTAAACACAGCAACAAACGCGCTGTTCAGGAATGCCCGTCCAAGCGGGATTTTGGTAAATACAGTTACGTAGTTACTCCATGTAAAATCCACGGGCAACAGCGTTAAGTCGCTTAGCCCACTCTCCGACGATAGCGATGCACTCACCATCCAGATAAACGGATAAACAAATGACAAAGCGGCAAAGATGAGCAATGCGTATTTTAGTATAGTTTGACCCATTTTTTTATGTTGTTCACGCTTGATTTCGCCAAGTGTGGTTTATGATGAGCAGAGCCAGAAACCGTTCAAATTTCCTGTTCAACGTACCGACGTTGAATAACCACCACAAACAGAATAATCAGCGCAAAGCAGAAACCCAACGTAGCTGAATACCCCATGTGATAATACTGGAATGCCTGCCGATAGATGTACATCACCGCCGACAGGGTTGTATTCATAGGGCCGCCTTCGGTCATGATATAAGGCTCGACAAAAAGCGAAAATCCACTAATCGTTGACAATACCACAACTGTAAAAATTGTTGGATTGATAATGGGTAACGTGATGTGGCGAAACTTCTGCCAGCTGGTTGCCCCTTCCATATCGGCCGCTTCGTAATATTGGGTTGGCACCGATTGCAGTCCTACCAGAAACAGAATAACATACAGCCCGACGTTTTTCCAGGTCGCCATAACGGCTATGGAATACATGGCTATAGCCGGATCATCAAGCCAAGACACACGAGGCAAACTAACGGCGATTAGCATTCGGTTCAGGATGCCCGAGTTGAAACTCAGTAACTGCTGCCACAAAATCGTGACCACCACACCCGACACAATAACCGGCAGAAAGAAGGCAGCCCGGAAGAATGACGCCCCTTTCACCGTTCGGTTCAGCAACTCGGCCAGTGCCAGCGCCACTACAATTTGCAACGGAATATGCACGATCAGGAACCGAAATGTATTCCAGACAGCCTGCCAAAACAGTCGGTCTTTAAACAGGTGTTCGTAGTTGGTCAACCCGACGAATTTCATGGGCGAAATGATGTTCCAGCTATGGAATGTCAGTACGACAGAAAACACAACAGGAAACGCCACAAAAACAGCGAAATGCAGAATGTAAGGCGAAACAAGAAGATAAGGTGTCCACTTTTTCATAAAGAATGAATGAGTGAGAGAGCGAACAAGTGAATGAGCGAAATGACCAGATCTGGTTTTCGCTCATTCACTTGTTCGCCCTTTCACTCATTAATAATATGTCTACCGCCTTGGCTGCATCAGCAATAGCAGTTTCGGGTGTTTTTTTATTGAAAATCACGCAGGCTTCATATTCCTGCGAAATAATATCAAAGATTTCCACAATTACGTCGCTGTTATCCACACCCTTGATGTAGCGGGACTGTTTGGCGAAAGGCAATAGGCGAGGATTTTGACTCAAAAAAGAACTAAAATAGGGATCGGTGTCTATATTTTTTCGGTTTGGAAATTGCTTGGTCAGCTCCATTAAACGCAGGTCGCCTGATTTATCAACCAGAGTTTTCACAAATTCCCAGGCGGCTTGCGGATCGCGACACGTATTGAAAATAACAATGTTTTTTGGATCACCATACGTGTAAACCGGGCCTTTATGGGTGTCGGGAACGGGCATTGTATACGTACCATACTCGAAACCGGGGTCTTTGAATTTTTCCAGAAATCCAACCGTATAGGGGCCCGTAAACTGGGTAGCAATGCGTTGCGCCAGAAACGGGTCACGAGTGGCCGAAAGTCGCTCTTTGGCAAAATAATTGTCTTTATAGAGCGTCTGTAAAAACCGGAACACCTCTACCGCATATTGATTGTTGAACGCGGCATGAGATTGACCGTCAGAGCCTTTCGTAATGAGCGGAGCGCCATGAGAAGCAGCCAGATAAAGGGGATAGAAATTGAATA
>CAXVWN010000312.1:0-9236 GCA_964263725.1 Spirosoma sp. | reverse complement strand
ACATAGCCTGACACTCACGGGGCTGCAACCGGCTACCCGGTATGCATATGCTATTGGTTACGACGACACTCAGTTGGCAAATGGGCCCGATTACTACGTAAAAACGGCTGTACTAGCTGGTGATACACGTCCACTCCGGTTCTGGGTTCTGGGTGATTTTGGTAGCGGTACGGATAACCAGAAAAACGTTTATAAAGCTTACCTCAATGCCACCGCTAACCGCCCGGCCGATCTCTGGGTATGGTTGGGTGATAATGCTTACTCATTTGGTTTTGAAGAAGAGTATCAGCAACTTGTGTTCCCGGTTTACCCACAGACGTTACGAAATACGCCCCTCTTTATTACGCCCGGCAATCATGATTATGCCGATAGCGAAACAAATTTCAATACCGCTTATTACCGATTATTCTCTTTTCCGGAGCATGGCGAATCTGGCGGAGTAGCCTCTAATTCAAAGTCTTACTACGCAGCCGACTATGGTAATGTTCATTTAATTTCACTCGATTCGCAAGGGAGACAGGATGGCCAATATCGGCTTTATGATACTACCTCTACACAAGTGCAGTGGCTAAAACGTGATCTGGCTGCCAACAAATTGCCGTGGACAATCGTAATTTTCCACCATCCACCCTACAGCAAAGGCGGCCACAACTCCGATACGGAGGAATCAATGAAGCTGATACGGGAGAATCTGACCCCAATTCTGGAACGGTATGGGGTAGATTTAGTCCTAAACGGCCATAGTCACGGTTATGAACGGACATACCGGCTTAAGGGACTTCGGGGTTTGGCGAAGACGTTTGACGGCGCAACCAACATAGCTGAAAACACATCGGCCCGGTACGATGGTTCGCCTAACTCATGCCCTATTCTCACAAAAGGACAAGGTACAGTTTACGTAGTGAATGGATCTGGCGGGCAGTTAGGTGGACAATCTGACGGCTTTCCGCATCCGGCTACGGTTTATAACAACACGACCCTCGGCGGTTCAATGCTGCTGGACGTGAACGACAACCGACTGGATGCCCAACTGGTGATGTCCGACGGTTCTGTACAGGACAAGTTCACCATTATGAAAAATGTGAACAAAATATCCTCGCTCACCGCCGAATACGCTGATACGCTTCAATTTGCGGCCTCCTGGGTGGGGGATTATCATTGGCCGGATGGGCAAACGGACCGTCGTATTCGTTATGTCGCTGATAAGGCGGGCACCATTCCCGTTATCGTTACGGACACCAAACAATGCCTGACTGACCAATTCACCGTTTCGGTGCAACAACCGCCAAAACTGACGACTAAATTAGGGGCATCAGCGGCTGTTTGCGTAGGTGGCAGCCTTGCGGTTACCGCTACACCCGAAAACACAACCAAGGCCGCTGGCTGGCAATATGATGTGTTACTGTCCGATGCCTCGGGCAATTTTACAACAGAACAAATTATTGGCTCGGGATCTCTAAGCACATTGAAAGCGACTATTCCGGTCAGTCTGGCACCTGGAACGGGCTACCGGTTACGCGTACGACCACGCGGAATCTCCTATGCACAACTTGTTTCAAGCGATGTTTTTGCCGTAAAACCATTACCAACTGCTACGTTAGCCGGTTCGACAACGATATTGCAGGGCCAACCCATTTCTCTCACACTGACCTTTACGGGCGATGGTCCCTGGCGCGGCAGTTTGTCTGACGGCACCACCTTTTCGGGTAGCGCCAATCCAACGGTTTTGTCCATTCAGCCAACAAAATCTGTTGTTTATTCTGTGGCGAGTGTCGAAAATAGCTGCGGGAAAGGTAGCGGAACAGGACAGGCATCAATAACGGTTCTTTTGCCAACGGCCGAAGAAGAATTTGCGGGTGGACAACTTAGGATTTATCCCAACCCGGCACACGAAATAGTATATGTAGAATTGACGACAACTCAGAAAAAAGAAGTTAGCTTGAGCCTGCACGACATACATGGCCGTTCGGTATTTCAAAAGCAGTTTGGTCAGGTCAATTCACTTTCCGAATCGATACCCATGCCAAACGCTACCGGAACGTATCTATTGACCATTCAGGCCGGGCAAAATAAGATAACTCGAAAGGTTATACGGCATTGAGTTTGCATACCCGGACGGACTTACAACACCTGCGCCAACCCAAACAAAATAACAAACAACAATGTCGTTAAAGCAAGTTGTCCAAGTCGGGCGTTAAGTTCGGCGGGGCGTTTGTGCGTTGCAACGGCACGGCCATTCAAAAGGAATAAGGGAAAAGTCAGGACGTAGAGGTAGCCTGTCCAGGTAGCGTCTGTCAGGAACGAGTAAGCGATAGCGCAAGCCATTCCCGTGATGAGCAATCCCCAATGGTAGCGAATGGCAAGAGACAAACCCAGTCGAGCCGGAATAGAGCGCTTTCCCGTTAGCGTATCGGTCTCGATATCACGGATATTATTAACATTCAGTACACCCGTAGCAAATAAGCCAACGCTCGTAGCAGGTAAAAATAATAAGGGAGCAAACGACAATGTGTACAGGAAATACGTTCCCATCACGCCAACCCAGCCAAAGAAAATGAGTACCGCAATGTCGCCGAAACCAGCATAACCATAGGGTCGTTTTCCATTCGTGTAGCCTATAGCAGCCGCAATACTAAGCAGTCCCAGCACGAAGAAGAACCAGAAAATCTTCGGTTCTACGTTATAAAAAGCCACGGCCAGTAAGCCAATTCCGCAAACGAAAGAAAGCACCGCCATCAGGATAATTGCCCGAAGCATCGCTTCCTTTGTGATGTCGCCGGTGGCAACGGCCCGACGCGGACCTACCCGTAACTCGGTATCTTTCCCGGAAACAGCATCGCCGTAATCATTGGCGAAGTTGGATAGAATTTGCAGGAAAATAGTCGTCAGGACGGCTAGAACAGCAATTTGCCAACTGAAATGCTGGTTAGCAAAGGCCAGAAAACTGCCAAGTATAATACTGGCTAAAGACAAGGGTAACGTACGCGGCCGAGCAGCCGCAATCCAGCTCTTCATCATTTGTGCAAAAGAGCGAAAGAGCGAAAGAGTGAAAGAACGACATCCGATAACGGTTTTGTGCGTTCTTTCACTCTTTCGCTCTTTCGCCAATTAATTAAATACCTACTGCTTTCTTAAATTCATCGTCTTCCGGCTTCACTTTCGACGCGAAGAAATGCGTTAGTTCACCTTTTTCGTTGATAACGTATTTGCAGAAATTCCAGGTTGGCACTTTATCATTCCAACCATTCAACGATTTATCAGTCAGCCATTTGTAAAGCGGAGACTGGTCATCGCCCAAGACGGATACTTTCTCAAACATCGGGAACGTTACACCGTAATTCTTTTTGCAGAACTCAGCGATTTCTTCACTGCTGCCTGGCTCCTGACTTTTGAAATTATTGGCAGGAAAACCTAGCACAACAATCTTGTCGCCATGTTCTTTGTAAAATTTCTCCCAGTCTGCATACTGTGGGGTAAATCCGCATTTCGATGCGACGTTCAGAATTACGACTTTCTTACCTTTAAACCCTTTCAGTGATACGGCTTTACCATCAAGCGAGTTTACCGTAAAATCATAGAGGCTTTTTGTGGGTGCAGCCGCATTGGCCGGCGCAACAGCAACTTCACGTTTATCGCTGAAGATGCCTTTAACGAGTGTTGAAAAGGACATAAAGCTGGTAAGCGTCGCAATCACCACGACGCCGATTAAAGTAAAAACAAGATTCTTTTTCATTGTTGGCTTAACGTTTTAGTAGAATTTGGAAAGGGCAATTTAAAGACACTGAAGCAGAAGCAACTAACTACATTTTTTCAGGGACTTCTATGCCCAATAAACCCATTGCCTTACGAATAGTTTCACCAACAGCATTTGATAAAACAAGACGGGCATGGAGCTTCACCATATCCGTTTCTTTAAGAATAGACAGCTTATCGTAAAACTGATTAAATGTCTTTGCCAAGTCATAGGCATACTGCGCAATATAAGAAGGCGCGTAAGCTACGCCAGAGTCAATTACCCGCTGCGGATACTGGCTCAGCAAGAACACTAATTGCTGTTCAACTTCGTCTAATTGGGTGGCCGTAACGGTGCCATCCAGGCTCACATTCATTTCAACCGCTTTCCTCAAAATAGACTTGATCCGGGCATGAACATACTGAATATACGGTCCTGTATTGCCATGCAAATCCACCGATTCGGCCGGATTGAACTGCATCCGTTTTTGCGGGTCAACTTTGAGCAAATAATATTTTAGCGCGCCCAAGCCAAGCATCTGGAATAATGTCTTTTTCTCATCCTGGCTAAAGCCGTCGAGTTTGCCTTTGGCAGCGTCATCGGCGGCTGAAGACGCAGCCTCGACCGTTTCCTGAATCAAGTCATCAGCATCGACAACGGTGCCCTCGCGGGATTTCATCTTGCCCGTTGGCAAGTCAACCATGCCATATGACAGATGATATAGTTCATTTGCGTACGAACGGCCCAATTGGCGCATAATGGCAAACAGAACATTAAAATGGTAATCCTGTTCGTTACCCACAACCCAAATCTGGCGGTTGCTATGAAAATCCTGAAACTTCAATTCGGTAGTGCCGAGGTCCTGAGTCATATAGACCGACGTACCATCAGAACGCATCACCAGTTTTTGATCTAAGCCTGCTTCGGTTAAGTCAATCCAGACAGAGCCATCATCTTTACGAAAGAAAACACCCTTTTGAAGTCCTTCTTCAACGATCTCTTTTCCAAGCAGATACGTATTCGATTCGTAGTACGTTTTATCGAAACTGACGCCTATATTTTTATAGGTAACCGCAAATCCTTCATACACCCAGGCATTAAGCTGACTCCATAAAGCCTTCGTTTCGGGGTCGCCCTGTTCCCAAAGTCGCAGCATTTGCTGAACCTCGAGCATCAACGGGGCCGTTTTCTCCGCTTCTTCTTTTGGGGTTCCTTTCGCCACCATCTGTTCGATCTGCGCCTTGTAGGCTTTATCGAACAGAACGTAATATTTCCCAATCAAATGGTCGCCTTTCATACCCGACGATTCGGGTGTTTCGGCCCGGCCCGATGCATCTGTTCCGAACATCTGGTAGGCCAGCATGGACTTACAGATGTGTATGCCCCGGTCGTTGACGATACAGGTTTTCACCACATCGTAGCCGTTCGCGGTTAGAATCCGGCTCACCGAATCGCCCAGAAAATTATTACGCAGATGGCCGAGGTGCAGCGGTTTGTTGGTGTTGGGCGACGAAAACTCAACCATTACCGACTGGTCTTTGGCGGGTAATGTGCCAAAATCCGGATTAGCAGCAATGTCATTTAACACCTCGATCCAAGCCGAATCGGTAATGCTAATATTCAGGAAGCCCTGCACCACATTGAAAGCACTAACAACATCGCTGTTCTCGACCAGCCATGCCCCAATCGTCTGCCCAATCTGCGCGGGTGCTTGCCGAAGGGCTTTCGTCAGCGAAAACGTTACGAACGTATAAAGTCCGTCAAATTCTTTTTTGGTAGGCTGTAAAGCAACTTCTTCGACTGTTGTGCCAAATAGTGTCTGAATTGCTTGCTGGATTGCGGTTGTTAACTGTTCCTGAATATTCATTCGGTTGGATTCCATTGCAAACCGCAAAGGTAACGCCCCAGCCTATCGAATAACAAATTGAAAGCGAATGGTCAACTAATTTGTCTGGACCAACTCAATAATTTATAGGGATGGTTCGCATACGTGCAGATTGTGTTTGACGAACTCGTGAAAGTTTGGCAATTAACCTGTCACTTAGAGACTGCCGGAAAATTACATTACAAGGAGCCTAAAAACCCCTAAATCCCCTTCAGGGGACTTTGTCTAAGTACGATCAAAGTCACCTTCAGAGGATGTAGAGGTTTTCAGACAGTCGTTTAACCTTTAAGGCTGCAATACGGTCGTTGCTTCGGCAACAGTCTTGATTTTTTCCTTCGAGAAAAAGACCGGAAAGTAACCGTTGTCCGCCCAAATCGGGAATAGGTCGGCGTAGTGTGGGCTAGCTGGATCGCCTGACTGACCGGGCGTATTGATACCCAGTGTTTTATCCCAATCTTCGGTATCTACCAGAATACGAAACGACGCGCCATGCGTTTGGTTGAGTTCATTGGACGTGGCATTGACGGTTTCAGCATACCCGCCCCGCGCCACTGGGCCAAGGTTAATTTTCTGGCGCATAGCCTTATCAACCAGGTTACTCAACGGATGCGTAAGCGTGATGTGTTTGTTTTTTCGCTGCCCATACGACCATTCGTCCATGTCGGAGCCGAGCCGGGTGGTGAGTTCGGCTACGGCCCGGTCAAGGCAGGTTAACAGCAGACTGTCGCGGGCGGTCGTTGGTATGAGTAAGGCGTCAATGACTCGCTTGGTCGGTAAGCTTTTCAGGTAAGGCCGCGCTATGGCAGGCACTTTTCCTTGATAAACGGCCTGCTTCAATTGGCCTTCCCAGGCCACATAAATTGAAGCCGCTACCGAATTGGGTGTGAGTTTATAATCCCAGCGATTGAGGTAGTTTAATGCCTGTTCTGTTCGATCGGTAGGCGAGGAAAGATTTTGTATCAATGGCACCAGTGTCCGGGCCGGAATAGCTAGATAATCGGCTTGTAAGGCCATGAAATCGACTAAGCTTTTCCGTTTTCCGTCGTTTAACACCTCTTCGATGCGGTGCGCCCGTGAGGGACTAGCCCATGTCCAACCGCTAGCCTTTCGTTGGGGAAAAGCAGGTGATGTAAGATTGTTATTCGCCGTAACGACATAGCCTTCGGGCGGATTGAGTTTGTTGGGTAACTGGTCGATGGGTAAGAAGCCAGCCCACTCAAATCGCCCATCGCCCGGAACGGGCACCAAACCCGTAAAGTTCTTGCGGATGGGCGCCAGGCCCACGGCCTGCCAGCCAATCGTCCCCGTTCTATCTGCCCAAATCATGTTTTCGCCCGGCACCCGACTGAACAAACACGCTTGCCGAAATTCAGCCCAAGTTCGAGCCTGATTCATTCGTAAACTGGCTAAATAGGGCGCAGTGCCTATTTCGAGTCCACCCGTCCGGATGGCATATGCTTTGTGATGTTTAGTATCTTCAAACACCACCGGCCCATGCTGGGTGTATTTCAGGCTGACCGTTTGTGGCTGGCCACCCTTCACCGAAATGGTTTCGGTTATGCTTTTCATGTTTACCCAATGATACGTCGCACCGTTGCCTTTGTACCGGTACTGGTTCGGATTGGCCGGATTGGTGTCATAAACATACAAGTCTTCGTTGTCTGTCTCAAAAATGGTTAAGCCCCACGCGCCGTAGTCATTATGCCCAACCGAAACGCCGGGAAGCGTCGGCTCCCCTGCCCCAACCACATTCCAGCCCGGTGCATTCAGGTGAACCCAATACCGTAATGAAGGAGTCGATTGCGCCCGGTGAGGATCGTTGGCGAGCATTGGGTAACCACTGGCCGACTTAGACCCAGAAATAACCCAGTTGTTTGAGCCAACGTATTGTTTCTCAGACTCAAATCCCTGATTTATAGCAGGTCGAAATAAACTTGCGTCATCTTCGTCGGCCTTTGTCGCTTGTCCCTGAAATTTTAGCGGCAATCGAAACGCTTCGTATAATTCCAGAATTGGTTGAAAAAGCTCGTCGCCGTTAACGTGAAGCGTCAGGTCTGGTTTGGCCGGTTTCGATGGCGAACCGGCAGACTGCGGATGAAACCATTGCAGTTCGCGCAGTTTGTCGGGGCCAATTAATTTCACCAACCGACCATAATTCAATTCCTCCCGGATATTAGAGAAAAGTCCCTGATGGCGACTAATAACAATTTCGGGCGTCCACAAGCCCGGCTTTGTATCAAGCACCCTGAACTCGAATGGTAACTTTTCGGGTGTTTTTAAAATGTTGGTGATGTAAGCATTGATACCCTCCACAAATGCAGCAACAATTTGCGGTCCATGCGGGTGATAATGCAGCAATTCTTTATTGATATCTCCACGGGCAGCATTCGGTTGGGCCGCACTCGGTCTATAGCGAAATAATCGAGCACCGATGTCGCGCTTGATTTCCTGCGGCCCGAGCAGTTCAGCAACCGTACCGGTAGCCTGCCGACGCCAGATTTCTAACTGGAACAGCCGATCCTGAGCCGCCGAGTAGCCTTGCACAAAGAACAGATCATGTTCATTTTTGGCATAAATATGATTGACACCCCAACGATCGCGGATGATTTCGACGGGCTGTTGCAGACCGGGCATCTGTATCGTTTGATTCGTCTGAGCGTTACCAAAAACTGGCAGAACAACAGCGATCAGAAAAAGTAGTTGGCGCATACGATCAGATTTAAACCTGAACATACTAAATCTTTCTATTCCGTATGATTTTTGTCGGTAGTTTATCTATTTCTGCTTCTATATGACTAATGCAGTTCAGGATGTTCCAGCGTCAGGGAAACAGTTGCCAGACGGACGTTGGCAGCAGACATAGCTTGCTGAATAAAGACTTTTTCATTAGCTGGCTTACTTGAATTTCCTGTAAAAAACGTGTTGCACCGACAAGCTATAATACGTTAATTTATCCATCGGTGAGTTTAGCCTGAAGAGCTACGCAAACTCAATACTGAAGACACAATTCTGTTATTAATTGATCTAATCAACAAGACAAAACAATGAAAACGCTAGTGTATAAAATTCTTGTACTTAGTTTTCTGGCAAACCTGACCGGGTGCGTAACGGCTACGTTTCAGTCAAATGTACAAAAGGATGTGAAGCCGGAGTTTAGGCGTATTCTGGTTATGTCGCGGCTCCCAACAGTCCAGCAAACTTATTTGCCCACCTTCCAAACGGCATTTCCAGCGGGTTACCAAGTATGCACCGTATCGAATAGCCCCATTTCATTTGATAGCCCGGAAGAATCTATCGAAAAACAACGGCAGGCGTGCCAGAGTGAGGTTCTGCTAACTATTGATTTTAACCGCAATTATACATCCGGCTATGGCCGATATATATCATCCAATAATGAGCTCTTTATGGAGATGACGAACTTAACAACCGGCAAACCATTCTGGCGAGCCATTATCACGACGGTTGGCAGCAATGAAGTTCCCCCACGCCAGATTGTCAATCAACTCATTAAAGACGGAATTATTGAGGGTACATTACCGCTCGAAAAATCCTATCAGTCAACGTATTAACGAGTCAAATTACCTCGATAGCATTTTCTCAAACGAAGCGTGGGGTCAG
>CAXVWN010000311.1:0-7640 GCA_964263725.1 Spirosoma sp. | reverse complement strand
CCCCACGTAATTGGGAATATAGCTGCCATTCTGGTCATATGTGCCGCCCACGCGCAGATCGGGTTTGGCCAGGGCTCGCTGGAGACTATAGTTCAGTTCGGCTTGTTTGTTCAGTGATTGGGCAGCCAGTAAGTCGGGGCGGTTGCGCAAAGCCAACTGCCGTAACGAGTCGTCTGGTTGCGTTGGAATATGATATCGGGTCAGGGCATCATTCCGTACAATTGGCCGAATGGGTTGATTGACCGACAGTAACGTTCGGATAGTCCGTTGATCTTCGGCAAGCTGAAACAGGATTTCGGTACGGTCGTTGTTGAGCTGAAAGAGTAGAGCTTTGAGCCGGAGTAACTCACGCAACGATACGTTATTGCGTTCATATTCACGCTCATAAGCTGTTACTGTTGTCTGGATCGTAGCGATTTGCCGGTCATAACGGGCAAGGGTCTGCTGCTGGAAATAAATGGCGTAAAAACGGCTTCGGAGATCGAACCGGAGTCCCCGAAGCAGATCGAGAAGTTCAAATTCGGTCAGGCGAGCCGCTTCGGAAGCGAGAGCAATTCGTTTGTTACGCTTGCCAGCCGTGTAAAGTAGTTGCTGGACTGAAATGATTTTTTCGCCCCCTCGCCCCACATCCAGCACCCGGCTTGTTTGGTTATTGAACGCGCTAAATTCAACAGTAGCCGTGGGGTTGTCGCGTAAGCTAGCCTGTAAAATCTGCGCCTGACCGATGTCGATCCGAAAGCGTTCGGCCAGTAGTAACAGGTTATTTTTCAGAAACAGACTATCCGCCTGTTGGCGGGTAAGTCGCAGAGAATCCTGTGCTCCGGCCTGACCGGCGAGAAGCAGCAGTAAACATAGAATCCAGGAACGCATTACGGGTGGTTTTGTTGATACCAGCCACAAAGTTCCTGAATACGGAGCAGGAAGACGGCCCCGAAGTGATTAGAAAATAATTAGATTTTAATCTCGGGGTAGTGTTATGGTAAACGTACTGCCTCGGCCGGGTTCACTTTCTACGCTGATATGACCATTGTGCAACTCCATAATTCGGTAGCAAATGGCCAGTCCTACCCCGAAACCCTCAAACCCGACGGCGCCCGGTGTGCGGTAAAACGGCTCGAAAATATGCGTCTGCTCATCGGCCGTCAGGCCAATACCCGTATCGGTTACGCTCAGCCAAACGTGCTGCTGTCCAGTACCGATGCTCACCCGCGCGCGGTGGTCGTTGGCATATTTACAGGCGTTGTCGAGCAGGTTTAATACGACTCGCGTCAACAACGATTCGTTTCCCAGAACTACCGTATCAGTATCGGTTTCGGGAATTTGATCGTATTGAAACTGCACGATATAGTTCGGGTGAGCCGTGAGCAATTCATCCCGAGCAGCAAAGATTACATCGTCGAGTCGTATTGGCCCCATCGTTACGGCCTCCAGATTTTCCAGCGTTCGGGCCAGTAACAACAGGCTGTTAGAGAGAGCAATAAGCCGATCAGTGTCGGTGAGTAGATTCTCCAGAACTTCGGTATGACGGTCAATCGAAAGCGGGCGACGGAGACCAAGCTGAATTTCGGATTTGAGGGCTGCTAATGGTGTTCGGAGTTCGTGAGACGCATGCGATACAAAACTGCGCTGTTGCTCAAAGGCCTGTTCGAGTCGTTGTAATACAGCATTGAAATTAACCGCCAACTGATCAATTTCGTCCTGACGACGGCCTTCATCGAGTCGCTGGCGGAGGTTACGAGCGGTGATCGTTTGCACCTGTCGGTTAATGTGGCCAATGGGTTGGAGCGACTGACCGGCGAAGAAAAATCCCAGCCCTACCGTTAGGACAATACCACCCAACAGCCCCCAAACGAGCGTTAAGCGCAGGTTAGCTAATTTACTCTGCCCAAACTGGTCGTAGGCCGACGCCAGTACAACTAACCGCTGCCCATTGGCTTCGTACAGCATACCAACCAATTCATTTTCGCCATTGGTCGTTTCCACTTCACGGCTTTTGCGAACGTCATCGAGCAAATTAGGCTGATATCGCACCGGATGATCGTCTACACTACTATATACCAATTGGTTATGATCATCCAGGATGAGTACTTTCTCATCAATTAGAGCAGTCAGTGTATTGCGGTCGATGATGCGAAGCAAATCGCGGTCTACTTCCTTCACCTCAACCAAAAAACGGACTGTGGTACGCGCCTTACTTTTAAGCCGTTCGTAAAATTCCTCCCGCCGATAAGTGGCTGAAACCAGGTAAATCAGCAATGAAAAGCCAATTAAAATCGACGCAACAATCAACGTGAACTGGCCCGAAATACGGTTGCGAATGGTCATGATTGTTCGTCTTTCAGGACATACCCATAGCCGGAGCGGGTATGGATAAGTTTGGGTAAAAAGTCTCGATCCACTTTTTTGCGCAGGTAATTGACATATACTTCCACAACGTTGGTGCCCGTATCGAAGGGCATATTCCAGACGTGTTCAGTCAATTCGAGTCGCGATAACGCCCGTCCGGTGTGTTGCATAAGGTAGTCGAGTAAGGCAAACTCTTTGGTAGTCAGTTCGATAAGTGTATTGTCTCGCCAAACTTGTCGGGTGGTGCGGTTCATTAGCAAATTGGCTACCTGAATAATGTCGTCTGGCTCAGGACGGATGTTAACATCAACCCGGCGGAGACAGGCGGCCACACGGGCCAACAATTCCCGAAAATCAAACGGTTTGACCAAATAGTCATCGGCCCCGACGCCGAGCCCGGTTACTTTATCGTCTATCTCGCCGAGGGCGGTCAGCATCAACACCGGCAGGCGGGGGTTTTCGGCCCGCAATTCGCGACACAAATCATAGCCATTCAGTCCCGGCAGATTCACATCCAGAATCACCAAATCGAACCCATTCGACAAAGCTTTTGTCCGACCATCGAGCCCATCGTAGGCAATAACCGTCCCATAACCTTCATCAATCAGGCCACGGCTGATATTTTGGGCGATGCGTCGATCATCTTCAACAAGCAGAATATTTTTCATCTGTTTTTGCAGGTTTAATCGGCTTTGGGCTGAATTACCCGCTTGTGCAATCTACATTCGTTTCTGAATTTGCACTCTTTTTTGGGTAATAACTGGACACTCATAATAAATTTTCCCACATCTGAGCACTTGCGTATAATCCTGCTATACCTTTGCATCGGACATGAAAATCGCGCTGGTCTATATTCTTCTTATTGCAACGTTGCTGCCAACCATCAGCCCGTGGGGAACCATTGCGTATTACAACGTCAATAAGGATTACATTGCCCGTGTCCTTTGCGAAAACCGCGATAAGCCCCAACTTCATTGCGATGGTCAATGCTATTTGGCCAAACGATTGAAAGCCCAGCAGGATCGGCAGGATAAGGAAACCACGAATCGGGTACAAAATTCGCCCGTATTACAGTTGTTTTACCAAACTAGTTTATCCTTTCAGTTTCGTCAGGTTTGGCCTTCGCTGGTGTCGATTGAGTTTTCTGCGTATCGTTTTCCTTCGTATGTGGCTCCAGTAGCGGGCCTGTTTCGCCCTCCCCAAGTTTAAGTCGAGTTAAAATTCCAGTCAAAAATGGCCGTTTCGATGCTTTTTTTAAGAAGTATTGATGGCCTGTTTTTTGTATTTTCCGACTTAAATTAAATCTTCTGTGAATATTTATAAGATTCTCATAACCTGTTGGTTATGGGGTATTTTTACTGTCTGTGCATCCGCGCAAATTGTAAAACAAGGCCTTGTTTTCGATGCCCAGACCAAAGAGCCCTTACCGGGCGTAACATTACTGTCGCCCGACGGGAAATCGGGTGTTGTTACCGATGCAAACGGGCACTTTTCATTAACGAATAATCCGGCGAAAGTAATTGTGTCTGCCGTTGGTTACCGTCGGCAGGAAATTATCCTGGTAGCTGACCAACCAATACGTATTGCACTCGAACCAGCCGTTGAAGACCTGCAAACGGTTGTTGTGACGGGGAATCGGGAAGCCGCCTTACGCACGGAAACGCCCATTGCGATCTCGAAACTGTCCTCAAAACTGATCAACGAAACCAAGCCCACGAGCATTTATGAGGTCATCAACAAAACGCCGGGCGTGCTCATGGTGAATCTGGGTAACGAGCAGCACATGATGGCCATTCGGCAGCCAATGACGACCAACGCTTATTTCCTTTATATGGAAGATGGCGTTCCAATTCGGCCGATGGGTGTGTTCAACCACAACGCCTTGCTCGAAATGAACCAGTTTACCGTCAGTTCGATTGAGGTCGTTAAGGGGCCGGTTTCGTCGATTTATGGGCCAGAGGCTGTTGGCGGAGCCGTGAACTTTATTACTCAGCGACCAACGGCTGTCCCGGCGGTTCGCGTTGGTATTCAGGCCGATCAGTGGGGTTATCAGCGAGTTCAGTTTGGTGCTGGTGCTACACAGGGGAAGTTTGGTATCTATGTCGGCGGCTTCGTCTCCAAACAGCGAAATTCGTGGTTAGCCAGTTCAGATTATGATAAGTCTTCGTACTTCGCCCGGCTCGAATATGCGTTTACGCCCAGAACTCGACTGACCGGTACGTTATCCTACAACGACTACAGTTCGCAAACCAGCGGCAGTGTGGATAGCACGGCTTTTTTTGCCCGGCAATACGTTAGCACGACCGATTTTACGTATCGAAAAACGTTCTCGCTACGGAGCCGCCTAACGCTCGAACACGATTGGAAAGACGGTTCTCAATCGTTTGTAACGGCTTTTGTGCGGAACAATAGCATTGGGCAAAATCCAGCTTATTCCATCCGGTGGACAACGGGTTCGCCTACCGCAACGGGCCAGATCAATAGCAACGATTTTAAGAGTTATGGTTTCATTGCCCAGCACACGCAGAAAATGAGTTTTCTCAATAGTAAACTCATTGCCGGTGCCACAATCGATCTGTCGCCGAACACCTATCTGGCGTATCAAACCAATTTGACGACTCAGCTACGGGCCGACAAAAAATCGGTTGAAAAATATACGCAGATAGAGGAACGCCCTGATATTCAGTTGGCTAACTATCAGGCTGATATACATAATGTAGCCGCTTACCTGCAATATGATTTTGAGCTGCTGCCCAAATTGCGCGTATCGGCAGGCTTGCGTTACGACCGGATGGCGTTCGATTACACCAACGCGCTCGACAAAAGTTCGGGCGGGAAAGACTACAGTCAGGTGACGCCAAAAATCGGTGCAACGTATGATTTGGGAAATGGCAAGGGGCTGTATGTTAACTATGCGAAAGGCTTTTCGCCACCCGCCCTGACGGCAATTTTTCTGAAGCGCACCACGCCAACGGCTACCGGCGATTTGTTCTATTACAACCTGCAACCCGCCAAGTTCGACAATGTGGAAATCGGCGGCTGGGCCTCGCTTTTGAACAACAAAATCTATATTGATGGGGCTGTCTATCAGATGAATGGCACCAACGAGTTGCTGAACATTCGCCAGCCAGATAATTCTACTGACTATCAATCGGCGGGTCGGACGTTGCACCGGGGCGTTGAATTGGGTGTTACCTATCGGCCTTCGAAACAGGTATTTTTTCGTTTCGGCGGTACGCATGCCGTGCATCGATTTGTAGAGTTTACGCTTAGTCAGCGCGCTACCGATGCAGTGCAAAATGTTAATGGGAAAGATATGCCGTCGGCTCCGCGGACGCTTTGGAACACGGAAATTAGCTATTATCCAGCCTGGCTTAAAAACTTCCGCACATCGGTAGAATGGCAGCACGTAGCGAGCTGGTATCAGAATCAGACCAATACAGTTAATTACGGCGGGTATGATTTTGCGAATTTTCGCGCGGGTTATCAATGGAAAGGCATCGAGGTTTTCTCGAACGTACTGAATGCGACGAACGCTCTCTTTGCCACCAACGCAACCAGAGGGAACAACGTCACAGACCGAACGACTTACACCCCGGCGGCTCCCCGCACATTTGTGTTTGGGATTCAGTATAGTTTTTCAGGAAAATGACGAGTTAGTATGAGCCTGTTTAGGGTTCTTATTTTACTCTTTTAATAGAGTTTCCAGAAGTATTTTTTTGTCATCCCGACGCAGGAGGGATCTTAAAATTGCCTGACATGTGTGATCCTTCCTGCGTCGGGATGACAAAAAATACTTCTGGAAACTCTATGTCTATAATCTCTTCTAATAAATCACGTATAACGATGAATATATTGACCGGCATACTAGTTGGATTGGCCCTGTTGGCTGGGAGCTGCCAACCAAAAACGAGTGAACATCACCATCCTGACACTGAACAGGTAACTACCGCAACCGTAGCAAACCCGGTAGCTGAACTGGAAACGCAGGTATTGGCCACCCATGACAGTGTGATGGCTCAGATGAGCGAATTAATGCGACTGAAAAAAGCCGTATCGACCCAATTGGAAAAGGTAAACGATAAAGCCGGGAAAAAACAGGGACTGGTTATTAATGAACAGTTAGATGGGGCAGACCAGTTGATGATGGACTGGATGCATGAGTACAACGGCGATACGCTTAAAAAACTTGATCAAGCTAAAGCACTCGTTTATTTGAAAGATCAGCAAGCGAAAGTAAACACGGTACGCGATGCAATGCAGAAAAGCATTACGAATGCTGAACGCTATATAGACTGAAAAGACTAAAAAATTTTATCAATTAATTGGTAATCAATATTTTATCTGAGAAGTCAAGCGGAAGTTTCTTATCCGTTAACCGTAAATAATTCATACATAAATAACCTAAAACTATGCCATACTCATTTCTATTTCCAATCCTGTGCTGGTTGTTGGCCTTGATTTCACCGACTGAAACAACGGTCTCTAATGCACAATTTGTTGGGGCTGTTCCCCGCCTGACTACCGATGCCGCTGGTAATCCGTTATTGAGTTGGGTTGAGAAAACGGGCGAAAAAGGAGCTAATTTTTACTTCGCCGTATCAACCGATAATGGACAAACCTTTGGCGAGAAGATTCGGGTAAAGGCACCAGAAAATATTTCTATTCATGCCGAAGGAATGCCTAAAATTGCGGTGAAAACCGATGGTACATTACTGGCCGTTTTTGAAGTACCACGCCCCACGCCAGAATCACGTTTCGCGGGCGACTTGCTCTACACGATGTCTGCTGACAAAGGCCAAACCTGGACCGAACCCCAACCGGTTCATCGGGATGCGACACCCGGAAAGAGCCATTCGTTTAGCGATATTACTCGTTTGCCCACTGGAGAAATTGGCGTAGTTTGGCTCGATGAAAAGTTGCCAAACCGAGAGGGCCGACCCGTCGTATTTGCCCAAACGACTGAAGGTAAAGGCTTTGGCCCGGCAGTGCTGGTAGACGATAACGCCTGTCAATGTTGCCGGACGAATGTGTTTGTCGATGCGAAGAAAAATATTCACCTGACGTACCGTGATTTGTTGCCAGCTATTCAAAAAGGCGAACTGGCATCGCGCGACATTAGCACGGCCGTTTCGATAGACGGCGGCAAAACGTTTAGCAAACCACAAGTGGTATTCGCCGATCATTGGCAGGTGAATGCGTGCCCTCATGCCGGGCCGGTTGTGGCACAGTTGGGCGATGATATTCTGATGACCTGGTTTTCGGGGAAAGAAAATGCGGTTGGTTTACGACTG
>CAXVWN010000310.1:0-18848 GCA_964263725.1 Spirosoma sp. | reverse complement strand
GGTGACATAGGTTGTTCCCTCATAATTGCCCGACCAGTTGGTCGCCTGGTACTGGTTGTTGGCCTTGAAAAACGCGTAATTCACCAGCATATCGAACAGCAGGTTCGTGTTGGGGGGCGGATTGCGAATAATACCCGCTACCACCAGTTGGCTGGTCTTGTTGAGGGTTAGTATTTTACCTAGCAACTGCTCGGGATGACCAGCGTATCCGGCAAAGTAGCGTTCGGCCAGCTTTTGCGTCAGCACAACAGCGTTGGGTTGTTGAAAGGCCGTTCGGGCATTACCCGCCAGCCACATACCCGTCGGGAAAATGGCTGCGAAATCAAACGTTTGCAGGTAGTTCGAATCGGCAAACATCACGCGTTTTTCCTCAAAGCGATGGGCAACACCCCGCCGATCGACCGACGTGATTAAGCGGCTATTGGGACCAGCGACTTGCGTAGCGATAACGTCTGGTAACTCCTGGCGTATCGCTTCGGCGAGCGGATAAGCCGTTGTCGACCAGTATTCTACCCCATCGGCGTTCCTATTGTGTTCAACAACCCGGTAAATACGGTCGGCGTTGGAATGAAAACTGTCGAAGCTAAGTTCATACCGCACGAAAATGTAAATGACCAGGCAGCACGTTATACCCAACGTCAACCCCAGAACATTGATAGCCGCATTGGTTTTGTCAGCCCAAAAACGGCGAAATGCGATTTTGATGTAGTTTCGTAACATGGGATTTTGGGGTATGCCCTTTTCTATTCAGATCTCAACGATTTGACCGGGTTCATCATCGCAGCTTTAATGCTCTGAAAACTTACTGTCAGCAAGGCAACGCCTACGGCCATCAAACCCGCCAGGGCGAACATCCACCAGGCAATGTCAATTTTGTAGGCGAAGTCAGCCAGCCATTTAGTCATCACGTACCACGCTATGGGCGACGCAATGACCAGAGCGACCAAAACAAGGCGGACAAAATCGAGGGAGAATAAGCCGAAAATGTGGGCGGTTGTTGCCCCCAGCGCTTTACGGATACCTACTTCTTTTGTGCGCGATTCGGCCATAAATGCTACCACGCCGTAAAGTCCCAGACAGCCGATGAAAATGGCAATCCCCGCCAGTAACTGGAACAGCGAATACATCCGTTCTTCACTTTTGTAAAAATTGGCGAGCGTTTCGTCCAGAAAACTGTACTTAAACACAAAGTCGGGGAAGGTTTCATTCCAGGCAGTTTCGACCTGTTTTAGTAACTGACTAATGGCCTCCGGGCTCGTTTGCTGTGCCGAAAGTTTGATGCCCAGACTGCGATATTGTTCACGATAGGAGGTTAGGACACTTGGTTCAATTTGTTGGTGCAACGAGAAGGCATTGAAGTCTTTCACTACCCCAACAATTGGTTTTTTCATGGTCTCGCCATTCACCGTCATAAACTTGCCGATGACCTGTTCGGGCTGTTGAAACCCTAACCGTTTCATAAAGGCCTCATTGATAACAAACTCCCGGATTGTATCGCCGGGTTGATACAGGCGGCCAGCAATAAGTTTCAGCCCGTAGGTGTGCGCGTAGGCAGTATCGGCGGGGCGCATCAATACGCTGTAGTCGGGCTCTTTCTCCGAATTGCCAAAGCGAAAACCAGTGCTCCAGTTGCTGGTTGATGACGGCGTGGTCATGGCAAAGCTCATGGACTGGATGCCCGGTAGACCAGTCAGTTTAGCTTTCAGACTTTCTAATTGGCCGGGCTTTTTCTCGGGGATCAAAACCGTCATCACCGCATCCCGGCTGTAGCCTAAATCGGCGGAGCGAAAGTACTTCATCTGGCTGTAGGCGATAATGGTGCCGATGATAAGCATCTGCGAAATAGCAAATTGCCCCACAATCAGTCCCCGACGTAGCGTTAGTTGGTTAATGCCCGACGAGCCGCCTTGCCCCGATGCCCGAATCTTACCTTTGAGGGCTAGAATTGGCTGATAACCAGAGAGGACCAGGGCGGGATAGAAACCAGCCAAGGCAGTGGTGACCAAGCCCATAACTAGTAAAAAACCAAGTACTATTGGGTCGAATAATGTTGCGGCCCCCGGCTTAATATTGAGCAACTCACCCACGTAGGGCAGCGCTAGCTGCGCCACAATTAGAGACAGAATTACGGCTAAACCCGTTAGTACGCCGGTTTCGCCCAGAAACTGCCGCACCAATTGGCCGCGCGTACTTCCCATTACTTTGCGAACGCCCACTTCTTTGGCCCGACGAATGGCCTGAGCCGTGGCCAGATTGATGAAATTGACACAGGCGGTTATCAGAATAAAGAGCCCAATCAGCCCCATTGCCCAAATCATTTCTTTGCTGACCGTCCGTTTGGCATAATTGTCGGTGCGGGTGTCGAAATGAATATTGGTCAACGGTTGTAACTCGTAAATCAAGTCTTTTGCATCGTCGGGTTTGTGATATTTTTTGACGAAAGCCGCCAGTTGCTGATCCATTTGTGCGGAGGCAGTGGGTTGGTCCTGCAATGTGCCGGGTAACATTAAGTAGATCTGTGCCCCGCCGTACGTTGATTGCCAGTCGTCCCAATTGGTGGCCGACCCAAACTGCTTCAGCGATGCAAATGACAGCAAGACTTCAAACGGCACACTACTCGTGGCCGGCAGTTCCTGCACTACGCCCGTTACCACAAAATCCATCTTGTTTTCGACCCGCAACGTTTTCCCGATTGGGTTGCCCACGCCGAAGTATTTCTGCGCCATACGCTCGCTCAAAACGACCGTATTTGGATTGGAAACCGACGTTTGAGGGCTGCCACTTTTCCAGGTATAATCGAACAGTCGAAAGTATTCGGGTTCAACAAAAGCCAAGATACCGTCGCCTTCCTGAAATTTTTTGGTAGACTGCCCCGCTTTTTCATTCACGGTTACCACCACATTCGTAATCCGATTAACCAGTGTTACCTGATGTTTCAGGTTCGGAAAATCGTTTCGCAGGGCGGCCAGTGCGGGTAGCGGAATACCCGCATTTCGGCGGTCGGTATTCGACTTTTTGTTGAACGAAATAAGTCGGTATGTTTGGTCGGCATGCGCATTCTGCCGGTCGAAACTGAGTTCATAGCGAATTGCCAGAAACAAAAGCAGACAGCAGGCCAGGCTAAGCGTTAGCCCCAGCACGTTGATGATCGAATAACTCCAATTGCGCTTCAGGGCGCGAAGGGCAGTGGTGAAATAGCTTTTTAGCATGGGGCAGAGGGGTTATAATAGATAATGAATAATGCATGATGAATAATGAAGGGCTAGGCTCATTTATCGTTTACGCCTTTTGCATTATCCATTATTCATTATTCATTCTGACCGTAAGGAGGTAACCGGGTCCATCAGGGCGGCTTTTATACTTTGGAAACTGATCGTTAACAAGGCTATGCCTATGGCTAGCATACCCGCCAAAGCGAAAACCCACCAGGCAAGGTCAATCCGATAGGCAAAATCTTCGAGCCAGCGATTCATGGCGAACCACGCGATGGGTACGGCCAGAAATATGGCGATCAGCACCAGTTTCAGGAAGTCTCTGGATAAGAGTGCGATGATGTTAACGACCGATGCGCCAAGTACTTTGCGCACGCCAATTTCTTTGGTGCGCTGCTCGGCGGTGAATGCCGCCAGACCAAACAAACCCAGGCAGGCAATGACGATGGAGATCACCGCAAAAACCGTAAACAACTGACTCGTTTTCTGTTCGGTCTCGTACAGGAACGCAAACCGCTCGTCTAGAAACGAGTACGTGAACGGAGCCGCCGGATTGAACGCGGCCCATTGTTTCCTGAAAGAAGCAACAATATCAGCCGCGTCGGCAGCTTTGACTTTTACAATAATTGCTCCGGAATTGCGGCCCAAAAGCATCATCAGGGGCGCTATTTTTTGGCGAGCCGATGTGTAATGGAAATCTTTCACCACGCCGATAATGGTGAATTCACGTTGCCCGGAACGAACGATTGTTTTGCCGATCGGGCTGGTTTTTCCGAAGCCAAGATCACGAGCCGCTGCTTCGTTGATAATCGCGGCTGTGGAATCGGTTGAAAACGCTTTTGAAAAAGCCCGGCCTTCTTTCAATTCCATGCCCAGCGTTGTCAGGTATTCATCGTCGATATGATAAATGTTGCTGGTGATCTCACTGTGGGCTTCTTTATCGTTCTCTCGTTTGGCGTAAATTATTGTCCCGTCAATATTGCTCATGCCCACCGGAATGTTGCCGGACAGGCTGGCCTGAATCACGCGGCTGTCTTTCTGAAGCTGCTGCTTGAAAACAAGTTCGTTCTGACCCAGCATGTACGAATCCTGAATGACCAGCACTTGATCTTTATCGAAACCAATTTTCTTGTTCTGCATAAAATGCAATTGTTGGTACGTGACTATCGTGGCCACGATCAATGCGCCCGAAACGGCAAACTGAAATACCACAAGCCCGCTTCTCAGGCTGCTGCGACGACTGGTTTTTACTGCCGAGCCACCCTTTAAAACAGCCGTAACTTTGGAAAAGGAAAGCAGAAAGGCCGGGTAAGCACCCGCCAGAAGCCCGACGAAACCACCAAAAAATAGCAGGATAACCGCGTTTTGGACTGATAGCAGGGTGTTGATCGAAATTTCTTTCCCCGCCAACGTATTGAAAGAAGGCAGCAGTAAACCAACCGCAACAACCGCCAGCAATAAGGCCAAGAATGTTAGTAAAGTCGATTCGAGCAGAAACTGCTTAATCAACTGGGTTTTGACCGAACCCATTACTTTGCGAATACCGATTTCTTTCGACCGACTCGCGGCACCCGCTGTCGATAGGTTGGTGAAATTGACAATCGCCAGGAGCAAAATGAAAATTGCCAGAATGCTGAATATGTATACCGAATTGATGTCGCCATTGGCAGCCAATTCGTACTTGGTTGTCGAATGAAGGTGAATGTCGGTGAGCGGCATCAGGAAAAACCGGAATGTATTCACCGCTTTCTGCGCTTCGGCCAAACTAACCCCCATGTCGCGCTGTGTTTCCGGGACAACGTATTTAGCAACCAATTGGGGAAACTTGGCTTCCAGCTTCTGCGGGTTGGCTTCTTTGTTGAGAATCAGATATGTATAAAAACCAACGTTACTCCAACTCGGTGTTTTGATGGGCAAATCAGCCGTGCTCAGAAACGCGTCGAAATGAAAGTGCGTGTTGCTGGGTATTTTGTCAATAACACCGGTCACTCTGCGTACTTCCTGTTCTTTGCCAAAGAGAATGGCCTTGCCCATGGCCGGACTCGTGCCAAAATATTTTTGTGCAAAAGCTTTGGTAACAACAATGGAACCGGGCTCTTTAAGCGCCGTTTTTATATTGCCCTCCAGCAAGGGAATGGAGAAAATTTCCAGAAAATTAGAATCGGCCATCGCAATGGATTGCTCCTTAAATTGCTTATCCTGATACCGCATGAAGACTTGACTCCACTTCAACAGACGGGTAGACGCCAGCACTTCCGGAAACGCAGTCTGGATACCCGGCCCAACAGCCGCATCAACATTAGAAAAATCAGTAATGCCGCCGTTTTCAGTCAGGTGAAGCCCAACTCGATAAATCTGATTTGCCTGAACCGGATATCGGTCGTAGCTCAGTTCGTCCGTTACAAAAGCCGCAATCAGCATGCAGCAGGTCATCCCGACGGCCAAGCCTACAATATTGATGAAAGAAAAAGCTTTCTTCTTCATCAGGTTCCGCCAGGAAATTTTAAAATAGTTTGAGAGCATGGGTTTTATGTTTTTTTGTAGAGACCGCACCGGCGAACCGGCCTACTTGCGACTCATTCGCATCAGTAATTGTAAGCGTTTAGCAAAGCCATCCGGGGTATGAGCCGCAAGTAGGCCGGTCCGCCGGTGCGGTCTCTACATTATTCGGATCGTAAACTTTTTACCGGATTCATTAACGCGGTAGCAATGGTTTTGCTACCAATGGAGACCAATACCATAAATAAAACAAGCAGGGCGGGCGCAGTAAAAAGCCACCAGCCTAATTCAATGCGGACAGCATAATTGGCCAGCCAGTTTTTGACTAAAAAATAGGTAATGGGCAGGCCGATCAGTATGGCTAACAGGACGGTTCGTATAAAATCGGTCGAGAGTAAAATCATCAGGTTTGTCGTACTGGCGCCAATTACTTTGCGAATTCCAATTTCTTTGGTTCGTTTGGAAACGGTAAACGTCGCTAAGCCGAACAAGCCTAAGCAGGAAATCAGAATGGCGAAGCCCGTCAAAGCGCCAAACACCTGCTGAAAGCGGTCATCGGCTTTGTATTGTTTGTCATATTCACTGTCCAGGAAGAAATAGCTGAACGGCGAATAGGGGAAATTAGCCTTGTAAACCCTCTTCAACGTAGCGAGTTGCTCCTCAGCATTTCCCCCCGCAAACTTCACGCTGGCAAATGAATCGAACTTGGGCGAGTACATATGTATAATCGGAATGTGGGCGGCTTTGGGCGATTCGTAGTGGTAATTTTTGACGACTCCCCGAATCGTCGCCTGATGTCCCCAGAGGTCTACCCGCCTGCCAATGGCCTCGTCAGGGGTTGGGATTCCCCAAAGCCGGAGCGTTTCCTCGTTGACAATGAGCTGCCGGTTTGTCGTATCCGAAAAGCCCGGTCGGGTCGTCGCATCGAAGTTTTTACCCGCCAATAGCTTAATGCCCATCAGGTCGATAAAAGCAGTATCTATCCTGGTTATGTAATAATTGTAGAACGTTTTCTTGACGGCATCCGACAAATTGATGCCCGTTGTTGTCCCCATTTGGACTGATCCCAGACCCGGTACGGTGCCGGAAAGGGATACCGCTTTTACCTGCGACTGATCGAGCAGCATTTGCCGAAACGCACCGTAATCCTGCTGGGCATTGTTTCCTGCCGGGGCTTTCACCACCAGCGTATGCGCCATGTTCACCCCTACATTTTGCTCCCGCAGAAAATTAACCTGCCGATACACGGCAAAGGTTTGTACCAGCAGAATCAGGGTAATTGTAAATTGAAAAACGACTAACGACTTGCGCAGAAAAGTACCTTTTGTTGAGCGCGAGAAATTGCCTTTGAGTACCGTAATCGGATCGAACGAAGACAGAACGAAGGCCGGATAAAACCCGGACAGACAAATACTCAGCAACAGAAACGCGCCTACGCTTTCCCAGAAAAATACGTCTTTAAACACGGTAAACCCTTCGGGCAGGCCCGCCACCTGGACAAACACCGACCGCAGGGCGGCTACCAGACCTACCGCCAGGATTCCGGCGAAGAGGTTGATCAGAACCGTTTCCATGAAAATCTGGGTTCTGATCTGACCCTGGGTTGAGCCAACCACTTTTCTCATGCCAATTTCCCGCGCCCGGTCGAGGGCTTTGGCAGTGGTCAGATTGATGTAGTTGACAAAGGCACTCAGAAGCACCAGAAACGCGACGCCCAGCAGAAAGTACACTGATCGCGCTTCGCCATTCGGTTCTGTTTCAAAGGTTTTGTGGGAATACAGGTGAATATCGCCGATCTTCTGGCCGATCACCCGTTCGTTATTTAGCGTCTTTTCCTTAATTAATCGATCGCTGAAGGCAGCCAGCGATTTTGTAAACCCTTCGTAGTTAACGTTTTCGGCTAGTTGCACATAGGCGTATGTATTGTTATTGCCCCAGTTTTCTTCTTTTTCCCCAAAGTCCGACAGCATGGTCGGGTACGAGACAATCATGTCAAATTTCAGATGCGTGTTGGCCGGGCTATCCGGCACGACGCCCACTATTTCCATCAGCACGCTGCCTTCCGACTTTGGAATTTTCAGGGTTTTACCCAGCACATCGAGCGTATTGAAGTAGGTCAACGCCATCGTTTTTGTCAAAACAAGTTGCCGGGGTCTGGTAAAGAGACCGTTGCGGTTTCCCCGCAGGAGCGGGTAGTTGAACATGGAGAAAAAGGAGGAATCGACCGCGTAGACGTTATCGACCAGGTAATACTTATCGCTAATCTGAACCGTCACATTGGGTTTGCGTAAGGGATAGACGCGCGTATAATTGACGACTTCATTCATTTCCCGTTCAGCTTTGGCCCCAACCGGGGGGTAGGATTCAGCATCCTGCGCGTCCACCGCACCACCGTTCATATAGTCTGTGGTGAGTCGTACAATCCGATTAGCCAGCGGGTATGAATTCTCATAACTCAACTCGAAGCGCACGTACTGGATAATTAGTAATGCTACCGCCAAACCCGTGGCCAGCCCCGCTATATTAATGAGCGAGAAGGTGCTGTCTTTCCTGATTATCCGCAGGGCGATTTTAAGGTAGTTTCGTAGCATAGTTGAGTTTAGCCTGATTCGACGGGAACGTATTAGACGTTTATCCAAAAGTTGTACCATAAAATTAAGTGACTGATTAGCAATGCTTAAGCTTTGGGTAAACTAATGCCTGTCCGAAACTGGACATGTTTTTGTTCACTTACGGACAACGGTTGGGCTTGGGGCAGAGAATAAATTGCCTAGCGTTACTACCCTGCCCGGCGCACCACGCTCCCTGCCCAATGCACCTTGCTAAAGTCAATAAGTAAGTATAATTTTGTAAAGTAACTTAACAAATTTACTTTACTAGTATGGTCTCTCCACCTCAAAACGATCAGGAGCTATCAACCGAGATACGAACGGTTGTGACCCGGCTCATTAAAAAGCTACGCAGCGAGTCACCGACTCATGCAAAGCTGTCGCTTACCGAACGGTCTGTCATTAAACTGCTCGATAAGCAGAAGGAAATGCTGCCTAACGAAATTGCCAGGATGGAAAAGGTAACGACGCAGTCGGTGTCACAGATTCTGAATCATCTATTGGCGCTTGGGTACATTACCCGAAAGCCCTCCGAAACCGATAAGCGTAAAGTCATAATCTCACTATCGGAGGCAGGCCAGACCCTTTTACCCGCTGTCAGAAATGAGGTAGACGAGTGGTTGACTAAAGCTATACAGGCAACCTGCTCCGCCGAAGACAAGGCAATCCTGCGTCGGGCATTGGTTCCTCTGAACAAACTATTGGAGGTTGATTGACGCTCGTAGCCAACTGATTTTAACGCTTTTATACACAACTTACTCATCGAATTATGAAATGGTATCAGTATGTAGCCGCGTTTTTTGCCGGTGTTTTTCTGGCCAACGTAGTGCCTCATTACGTTCACGGGGTCTCTGGTGATCCGTTTCCAACTCCCTTTGCCAATCCCCCAGGGAAGGGTCTGTCTTCACCAATGATCAATGTTCTGTGGGCCTGTTTTAATCTATTTGTCGGCTATGTGTTGCTCCGGGTTAGTAAAGTATCTCCTCAGAACAAACTGTCGATGTTCCTGCTGTTTTTGGGTATTACGGCCATTTCGCTGATGGCAAGTATTTCATTCATAGACAAAATGAAGCCCTGACTTTCAGTCGCTGTTGACAGGCATTAACATAAACTCATGTTATGAACGTAACCACATTCAACGCGTTTAAAAGTCATAATTACCGGTTATTCTTTGCCGGGCAATCTATTTCGCTGCTGGGTACCTGGATGCAAAAGACAGCCGTAAGCTGGGTGATCTATTCGCAGACTCACTCCAAGTTTATGCTGGGCGTCAGCGTGTTTGCTACGCTGTTTCCGTCTGCTTTACTGACGCCCTTTGGCGGTGTTATCTCCGACCGGTATAATCGGTATCGGGTGCTTTTGCTCACGCAGGTCCTGTCTATGGTGCAGGCCATCCTGCTTACCATAGTGGTTTTCTTCAAAGATTATGCGGTTTGGGAGATTATCGGACTGAGCGTTTTGCTGGGCCTGATCAACGCGTTCGATGTGCCCGCCCGGCAGTCGATGATTTACGAAATGGTCGACGATAAAAAAGACTTACCCAATGCCATAGCCCTAAATTCATCTATGGTCAATTTATCCAAACTGATTGGCCCTGCAATTGCTGGTATTGCCATCGAAAGATTAGGGGAAGTCGTTTGTTTCGGACTGAATGCCGTAAGCTTTATTGCCGTTATTGGCTCGCTCCTGCTCATGAAACTGCCGAAGTACGTAGCAAAAACGCATACGAAAAATATTCTGGGCGAGTTAGTGGAAGGGTTCGATTACGTAAAAGAAACGCCCTCCATTCGGTTTGTTATCGGTATGCTGGCGTTGGTCAGCTTATTGGTGCTGCCCTTCACTAACCTGATGGCCGTTTATGCGAAGGATGTTTTCAATGGTACGGCTTCCACGTTTGGTATGCTCAATAGTGCTATCGGACTTGGCGCTTTTATCGGTGCCATCTTCCTGGCTTCTTTAAAACCCAGCGTCAGTTTGAGTAAGGTACTGGCGATCAACTCCTTTGTTTTTGGCGCAGGACTCATCTTATTTTCCTACACGAGCTGGTATCCACTGGCCTTGTTCTTTATCGTGATTGGCTCCTTCGGGATGATGTCGCAGATTACGATCAGCAATACGTTGCTGCAAACTCAGGCGACTCCGGCCATGCGGGGCCGGGTCATCAGTATGTTCGTGATGGTCTACGCCAGTGCATTGCCGATTGGTGGCCTGATTGTTGGAGCCATATCCGAACATGTTGGCGTACAGGCCACTGTACTGGGCGAGGGTATTCTGGCCTTGCTAATTGGCCTGTTGCATCTACGCCATCTGCAACAGATTAAAAAGCAAAAACCGATTTCATCCATACCCGACACCTCCGCAATCGAAGTTGTCGGGCAAGCCTGATACGTATCGTTTCATCCAAACTCAATTACGCATGGTAATTGCGCTGCTCCACACGTTATTCCGAACGTAGTGATTTAACCGGATTCATCAGGGCGGCTTTTATGCTCTGAAAACTGACGGTCAGTAAGGCAACAACTACTGTTGCCAGAAGCGATAGCAGAAATAAGCTGGGACTAAGGGTTATCTTATATTCGAAATTTTTCAACCACCCGCTCATCACCCACCACGCCACGGGCGCAGCCAGTACGAAGGCGATTCCGATCAGCCGTACGAACTCGCGGCTGAACAGCCACAGAATACTGCCCACACTAGCCCCTAATATTTTGCGCACGCCAACCTCCTTGGTGCGTTGCACGACCATGAACAAGACCAATCCGTATAGTCCCATGCAACCGATAAGCAGCGCAATCCCGGCAAAAAAGTTGATGAGCCTGCCCATCGTCTGCTCCTGTTGATAGGCATTCTGAATCTGCTCATCCACAAACGTCGACTCGAAAAAACTGTCGGCGTAAACCTGGTTGTAAGCTTTTCCCAACTGTGCCAACGCCCGGCTGTAATTGGCAGAACTCAGTTGAATATTAGCCGAGTAGAAGCCACTCGCCAGCGTTGTGAGAAAGAGCGGATTGATGCCTTCTTTGAGATCCGACAGGTTGTAATCTTTCAGTACGCCCACAATTTCCAGCGGGGCAAATCCCCCTTTGTGGACAAACTTGCCCACTACGTCCGCTGGTCGGCTGAAGCCCAGCCGATGCATGAATGTCTCATTGATGAGCGTTTGGCGGGCCGTATCGGAAGGTTGCAGGTTGCGCCCGGCTACTAATTTCAGGCCATATAAGCCCACATAATCGGCGTCAATCCAGGCCTGCTGCGGGTTATACGGTTCGGCTTCGGGGCGCGTGTCGAAGCGGACGCTGGTTTGACTAGTCCATTTCGACTGCGGATGGCCACCCATCGAATAGCTGAACCGGCCCACGTCGGGCAGGGCCGTGGCGAGGTTGCGGAATGTATTCATTTTGGTTATATCCTGCGCTGGCGTATTCGGCAGGCTCACGGTCAGGATCGCATCCTTCCGGAAACCAAGGTCTTTCTCCCGAACATAGTTGAGCTGATTGGCTACAACGAGAAGCCCAATGATGAGCATCTGCGAAATGGCGAACTGCGTCACCACCAATCCCCGCCTGACGGAGATGCCACCCGCCTGCCGCGTGGTAACCCGCCCCGCCAGCGCCACTACGGGCCGGAAGCCCGCCAGTACCAGCGCCGGATACAGGCCCGCCAGCAAGATGATGCTTGCTACCAGCAGGGCCAGCCAGCCCAGCACCGACGGCGAAAAATAAAACGTGAACCGGAACGCTCCATGCAAATACTCGTGTGCCAGCGTCTGACCGTACTCAAATACGCCAACGGCCAACGCCGTTGCGACCAGTACAATCAGCGTTGTTTCGCCCATGAATTGCCAGAAGAGCTGCGTTTTGGTGCTGCCAAGTACTTTCCGGACGCCTACCTCCCGCGCCCGGTTGAGGGCCTGCGCCGTGGCGAGGTTCACAAAATTGATACTCGCCGTACCAATCAGCAGCAGGCCAATTAACGCCAAAGACAGCAATAACCCCCGGCTCACCCCGCCATACTCGGGCGACAGGTGCATGGTGCTGAAAGGCAGAACAGGATAAGACGTCTCTTTTAGTTTTTCCGGGTTGTATTTCTTGACGAACGGCAGGAGTTGCCGGTTCCAGTCGGCAGCAGTGAAGTGGTCGTTGAATAGCGCGAAACAGTGAGTACTGCCGTTGATATTGTCAAACCGTTCGCCTTCAGGCCGGGAACCGAGCTTTTCTTTCAGCGACCCCCACGAGGCTATGATCGAGTAAGCCAGGTCGGTATCGTCCCGGTAATCAGCGAACACACCCACCACGCGGGCCGGAATCCGGGCATCGAGCCGGATGGTTCGGCCGATTACGTTGGTTATCGTACCGAAGCATTTGCGAGCCATCTCCGCGCTCAAGACTACTGTACCGGGCTGGCGGAGGTCGTCGGGACTACCGGCCAGCCAGGTATAGTCGAAGATGCTGAAGTAGGCTGGTTCCACGAACGCCCCTGCGTGTTCTTTGTCTTTGATTTTTCTGTCGGCCCCGCCCGCGACAGGTACAACTACCAGGGGAGCGTACCACTCCTCCAGCATTGCTACCCGTTCAATTTCGGGGTGATCGTTGCGAACAGACTGGCCGAACGGATAAGGGAGGCCCGGTATACTAAACTCACCGCCGGACGAGGTAAACCGGGACGTAAATTGATAGATGCGGTCGTAGTTACGGTGGTGCCGGTCGGTTTGATAGTGGTAGCGGACAAGGGCAAAAATCAGTAGTGCACTGCCTATGCCGAGTGCCAGACCCAGCACATTAATTGAGGCATAAACTTTGTTGCGGACTAAGTTCCGCCAAGCGATTTTAAAATAGTTTGTCAGCATGGAAATGGAGTGATGTAGTCTCTTTATGCGTCAGCAATTTTTTTATCAGCAACACCATCCGGAGTATGAACCATCCGAATAGCGTAGAGACGCAAGTATGCCGGTCCGCCGGTGCGGTCTCTACGCTATTCGGATCGCAAACTTTTCACCGGGTTCATCAAGGCCGCTTTTATGCTCTGGAAACTTACCGTTAGCAAGGCAATACTTACCGATAGCAGACCCGCCAAAGCGAACATCCACCAGGTAATATCAATTTTGTAAGCGAAGTCCTGCAACCATCGGTTCATGGTGTACCACGCAACGGGTGACGCCAGGACGATGGCGATGGCAACCAGTTTGAGAAAGTCCTTGGAGAGCAACCCGACAATGCTGCCGACCGACGCGCCCAAAACTTTCCGAACGCCAATTTCTTTAGTCCGTTGCTCGGCCGTGAACGTAGCTAATCCGAACAGGCCCAGGCAGGCTACGAAAATGGTTAGTCCGGCAAAAATGCCTAGAATAAGGCCAATTTTCTGTTCAGATTTGTAGGTGTCATTAAACCGATCATCCAGAAATGAGTACGTAAAGGGCGCATCGGCGGCAAGCTGATTCCATTGTGTTTTCAGAGAGGCTAATAACCCCGAAATGTCTTTGGTTTTTACCTTTACGATCACCGTCCCGGAGTTGTGTCCCAGCATCATAATCAGCGGAGAAATTCGTTCGTGTAGGGATCTGAAATGAAAATCTTTCACGACGCCAATGACCCGATACGTTCCCTTGTTGCCTTCGTTGTTGGTGTTGGTTATGGTATGACCCACCGCTTTTTCGCCCCAACCAAACGTTTTGGCGGCTGTTTCGTTTAAAATCACCCCCGACGAATCGGTGCCGTAGGCTTTGGAGAAATTCCGACCGGCGGCCAGTTGTATGCCTAATACGGAGATGTAATTGTAGTCGACATCGTAGCGAATGGTCTTGACCAGTTGGGTAGAATTGGTTTCGGGATAGACCATGAAATTGTTATTGTTGCTGGGACCGGCTGGCAGATACCCGGAAGTGCTGGCGCTGATTACCCGATTATCCTGCATGATTTGATTGCGGAATACGTCTTCTTTTTGACCCAGCAACCACGTTTCCGGCAGCACCAAAACCTGGTCTTTGTCGTACCCCAGTTTCTTGTTCTGAATATAGCTAAGCTGCCGATACACCACCGTAGTGCCCACCATGAGCGTAATCGAAATAAAGAACTGGAAAACGACCAAACCACTCCGTAAGCCGATGCTATTTTTGCTCGATGTAAACCTACCTTTCAGTACCGAAATTGGCTTAAAGGAAGATAGAAAAAAGGCGGGGTAACTGCCAGCCAGAATGCCAACCAGTAACCCAAACAGTAGCAGAGCCGGTAATAGCCAAACGTTAGCTATGAAATTGAGCGTCAGTTGTTTCCCTGCCAGATCATTGAAAAACGGTAGCGCTAGATAGACTATCCCAATGGCCAGTAGCAAAGCAATGGCTGTTAACAGAAATGATTCGACCAGAAATTGATTGGTCAGGGCCATCTTTACCGAACCCAGTACTTTTCTTATACCTACTTCTTTGGCCCGTTTTGAGGCTCCAGCCGTAGAGAGATTCATAAAGTTGATACAGGCAATCAGCAGCATGAACAACGCGATAGCCCCGAAAATATAGATATACTGAATATCGCCGTTGGTGCCCAGATCATACGCAAAACTCGACCGCAGGTGAATATCGGTGAGAGGTTGCAGATACAGGCCAATATCGTTGCCTTTTTTGCGGAATTGGGCCAGACTCATGCCCATACTCTGCTGAAATTGTGGCCCCATGTATTTTTCGACAACCTGCGGCAGTTTGGCCTCCAGTTGCTTATAATCATAGCCTTCTGGCAGTACCAGATACGTAAAAAACTCTGATGTTAACCACGACGGCGCTTTGGCATCCGGGAGGCTGGCCATCGACGCGAAAATATCAAAATGAAAGTGCGAGTTGACGGGCACCCGGTCAATAACTCCGGTTATCTGATACGTCGTGCTGCTACCTTTAATCGTCAATAGCTTACCAATAGCGTCTTCATTTCCGAAATATTTCCGGGCCATTTCCTGCGTAATAACGGCCGTATTTGGTCGAGTCAGCGCTGTTTTGGCATCGCCCTGTAGAAGAGGAAGAGTGAATACCTGGAAGAAATTGGAATCAGCAAACACCATCGACGCGTCTCTAAACGTCTTGTTTCCTATCGTGAAGAGGGGCGCCCCACCTGTGCGCAAACGGGTAGCTTCCAGCACGTCGGGATAGTCGGTTTTGAGTGTTTGCGCAACAGGCGGCATTACGTGTGCCTCGTTCATTTTTCCGCCCTGCATGGTGCCCCGGAAAATAACCCGCACTATGCGGTCTGCTTTCTGGTTGAAACGGTCGTAGCTTAATTCGTCGAGAATGAACAGGCTAATAAGTAGACACGTAGCCAGTCCGAGGGCTAAGCCAACAATATTGATGGCGGAGAACGCACGATTACGAACCAGATTCCGCCAGGCGATTTTTATATAATTTTGTAGCATTGGGACTCGACATTTATACACGCGGAGCGCTATTTGTTACACTCCAAATGGCGTACCATGATTATAAGTGATTAACTGTCAGTAAAATAATAATTTTATATAACCTGATAATGTCCGCAAACGGACGCTATGCGTACAGTTGCGGACAAGTAAATAGTGGCCCCGCTGGTGCGGCAACGGATCTGGCAAGCAGATCAATCCCTGTATTAGTCGGAACGAAGTGATTTCACTGGATTCATCAGAGCGGCTTTTATACTTTGAAAACTCACCGTTAGTAAGGCAATGCCCACGGCGAACACACCGGCCAGCGCAAACATCCACCATTCAATGTCAATTTTGTAAGCAAAATCGGACAGCCACTGATTGACGACGTACCAGGCAATGGGCGACGCGATCAGAATAGAAATCAGGACCAGTTTCAAAAAGTCTTCCGAGAGCAATGTAACGATGCTGCCAACCGACGCGCCCAAAACTTTCCGAACGCCAATTTCTTTGGTCCGTTGCGTGATGGTGTAGGACGACAAACCGAATAACCCCAGCGACGCAATCAGGATAGCGAAGAAGGAAAAGAAACTGGTGATTTTGCCGAAAATCTCATCGTCGTGGTATTGCCGGTTAAATTGCTCATTCATAAAGAAATACGAGAAGTCATTACCGGGGAAAAATTCCTGATATTTCTGCTTCACTAAATCAAGCGTCTTGTCCAGATCGGCCGTTGCAATTTTGACTGAATAATAGCCCCCATTGGCGTAGAAAGGCTGGAAAACAACCGGCTCGATCTGGTGCCGTAACGATTGCTGATGAACATCGCTGACCACCCCAACAATTTCCCACGGTCGACCAAAGAGTGTGAACTTTTGACCAACTGCCGACGTAGCATCTGGAAAGCCCAATAACTGGGTTGTCGAACGGTTTACAACCACATTTTTTACTTTTTTGCTATCGGGATCAGAGTCGGTGACAAGGAAATTTCGACCCGCCAGCAGCTTGATCTGGTACGTATCAAAAAAGTCAAGATCAATACTCATTCGGCTGACTGTAACACCTTTCTCTTCACCGGAACCAACCCGCTTCACGTTGAACGAGCGTGATAACCGATCGCCAAATACATTGACGGAGGCCGTTGCCGCTTTGATGGCTGGATACCGTTTTAGCTCTGTTTTAAAGCTGTTGATTCGCTCAATAGAAGCCGAATCCCATCGGGTCAGAGCCGGGCCGGATACAACCAGCACCTGATCCATGTTAAAGCCGAGATTTTCTTTCCGCATGAACTGGATCTGTCGGAACACGATAAACGTTCCGATGATCAGGACAACAGACGCCGTATACTGAAACACAACCAACGATTTACGTACCCAAACGCCCTTTGTCGACCGCTTGAAACTGCCTTTCAGCACGCTAATTGCCTGAAACGTCGATAACGCAAAGGCTGGATAGAAACCGGATACAAATAGTCCCAGCCCAAATACGGCGGCCAATACAATGGTCATTATGCTTCCTCCATACCCCTGACCCGTGAGTAACGAAAGCGATAACGGTTTGCCAATCATTGCGTTGACAGTGGGTTGAAGTCCTATTGTCAACATTATCGCAAAAGCCAGCGCGAGCAGGTTCAACAATACCGATTCCGACAAAAATTGCCCGATTAGCTGTCCCGACGTAGCACCGGCTACTTTTCGCACGCCCACTTCTTTGGCGCGCTCCAATGATTGGGCCGTTGCCAGATTGATGTAATTGACCCAGGCAATGATCAGAATAAAAGCCGCAATAAGAAGCATTGTCCAGACCGCCTTACCGTTGTTGACAACACCAATTTCGTACTCATAATCGGAATAGAGATGCGCTTCCTTAAGGGGTTGGAGGTGAAATTTCTCGACGCTCCCCGATACCTTATCGCCTTTGAAATAGCGCTCACTAAATGCCGGAAATTTGCGTTCCAGCGCAACGGCATCGGCCGGAGCGCCAGACCGTCCCGGCTTAAGTTTCAGGTAGTGCCACATGTCCGATCCGTCCCAACTGGTTTTTACCCAGGCACCCCACGTTCTGACCAGCGTTTCGTAGGAAATCAACGCCCCAAATTGCAGGTGCGACGTAGCGGGAACGTCTTTCATAATGCCAGTAATGCGAAACGGCTCGGTATCTAAATCAATGAAAAGTAATTTCCCGATCAGGCCCGCGTACCCGTTTGGTTGAGCCCCAAAAATTCGTTTCGCATTGCTTTCTGTGAGCACCAGACTGTTCGGGGCTTTTAGTGCCGTTTGGGTATTGCCAACCAGTAGCGGAAAGGTGAAAAAAGAAAGAAAACGTTCATCGGCGAAGAAGCTTTGTTCCTCCTGAAAAATGGACTTCTCCCGGCGCATCTTAATACGTCCGTTGTTAACGAGTGTCGTATACCCTTCGATTTCCTGGTAATCTTTCGCCATCGTTGGCCCGATGGTTGGATATGTAATGGTGCCGTGCTGGATGAGTTTCCCCTGCTGGAAACGGTCGTTGGCAACGCGGTAAATACGATCAACGTCTTTATGAAACTGGTCGAAACTCAGTTCAAAACTAACGTATTGCAAAATCATCAGACAAGCCGTAATGCCGACCACCAGCCCCATGAGATTAACGCCTGAAAAAACCTTGTTTTTCCACAAATTCCGCCAGGCGATTTTTAAATAGTTAAGAAACATAGGCAGCCCCCCTGCCCCCGAAGGAGGAGTCTGATTGAGATGCCCCCTTTGGGGGTTAGGGGGCTGTGTTTTATTCGGAACGTAAACTCTTTACCGGATTCATCAGGGCGGCTTTTACGCTCTGAAAACTGACTGTCAGTAGAGCCGTTAATACGGTTAGGCCACCCGCCAGAGCGAAGACCCACCAGTGAATATCGGTGCGATACGCGAAATCGTTGAGCCAGGTGTGCATAGCGTACCAGGCTACGGGTGAGGCAATAAGCAGCGCCACCAAAACCAATTTCATAAAATCCTTGGAAAACAGCGCTACCAGACTTGCTTCCGACGCGCCCAGTACTTTCCGAATACCGATTTCTTTGGTGCGCTGTTCGGCCATAAACATTGACAAACCAAACAGACCCAAACACGAAATAAGAATGGCTACTCCCGCAAAGATGCTGAACAATGTCTGTTGCGTTTGT
>CAXVWN010000309.1:0-8483 GCA_964263725.1 Spirosoma sp. | reverse complement strand
TCGTCCCAGACGATACAATTTTGCTGAGGTAACACCGTCCACAGGCCAATGTTAACCGCTTCCAGCGTTAGGCTGGTCTGTTGTTTAACTCGCTGAAGTTCTTCTTTTATAGCGCGTAACTCCTCGTCAACGCTTTTATAGTTGCCCGTCATTTAAGTATAATCAGTAATGCTAATCCAAGGTAATAGAAAAAAAACAATCGCTGAGCATTACATAGTTTGAAACCCAAATGATTCCGATAAGCAAAATACCATCTTACTAAAAGGGATAATGACTTGGTAATCAGCCTGCTTAATAGCCCTATTTTCACACTTCAGCCAATATTAATAAAAGAATGTAAGATTGGGATATGAGTTAAAAATCTATTAAACCAAGTCAAAGACACTAGCATTTGGTTTTTATATGCGATGTTTGACTTTACAGCATTCACTTCCTTATATTCATGGAGACCAAACAACAATCCTCTCAAACTGCATCTAAAGGCGTATTCGAGCGCTTTTCTTCATCCGTAGCCAGAGCCACAGGCAGTTCGGCCGCTTTCTTGCTGGCACTGGCTACCGTACTGATCTGGGCCGTAACCGGCCCTATTTTTGGCTATTCCGAAAACTGGCAGCTGGTAATCAATACGGGCACAACAATCATCACCTTTCTTATGGTATTTCTGATTCAAAAAGCCCAAAATAAGGAGTCGATGTCGGTGCAACTGAAGCTTAATGAACTGATAGCCGCCACAAAAGGAGCCAGTAATCGACTGGTATCGGTAGAGAATTTAACGGAGGAAGAACTAGCCGTGCTGCAAAAGCACTACCAGACGATGGCCGAAATAACACAAAAAGCCTCTGATCTTCGCCAATCTCATTCGGTTGAGGAAGCAATCAAAGATGCATCTGAAAAGTTGGAAGATGAAGCGGACTTAGGGCACACATTATAAGGTAGAAACGGGAGTATTGGCGTAGAGTATAAGTCCATAAGTAATCACGCAGATTTAGAATAAAAGTAGATACTATAATCTGGCTTATGTTAACTATTTAATTACTAGCCCAGTATAGACCGCAAAGTTTGGGCATTGCGTACGGCGTTTCCGCCACCATCGTTATTAAAGTAAACAAACACATCTTTGCCCATACCTGCCCATTCCCGGATACGATCGGCCCACCAGTGCAGGTCTTTGTCCGAATAAGAGCCGCCATAGAGGTAATCGGTATCGGGGCCGTGCAGTCGAACGTACACAAACGGGGCCGTTACACGCAACAAACACGGCAAATGAGCACCGCTCATGATGCAATACGCTACCTGATGCTGTTCCAGCAAACTAAAAATAGCGTCGTTATGCCAACTGGGATGCCTGAACTCGACCGCTACGCGCATCCAGGGAGGAATTTGGTTCAGAAAATAGGCCAGACGATCATAATCACACGCCTGTTGGGGAGCTAACTGCACCAGCAGAACGGCCCGTTTGTGGTGTAATTCGTGCCAACAGGCTTTAATTCGCTCCATCCACACCTCGGGTGCATAAAGCTTTTTGGCGTGGGTCAATCCTCGGGGCGCTTTGACTGTTAATAGAAAATCGTCGGGTAAGCGTTGATACCAATGGGAGAACGTAATTTGTTTGGGCCACCGATAAAAACTGCTGTTCAGTTCAACCGTTTTAAATTGGTGCACGTAGTAACCCAACCGATCACGAACAGGCGTAGGATATGGGTACAGGACACCTTGCCAATGATCGTAACTCCAACCCGAAGTACCGATGTGAATGCTCATAAAGCACTTGATAAGACTTGATGGCTAAACGCTTTGGCAGCGCAATCTGTTAAAAAACACATACATTGTCACACCAAATCGGCCTCAGTTCGGCTCGACATTTTCGGGATTTGATGGTTCAATTTCTGTGATCGTGTAGGCAACGGCATGATTATTCGGTTCAGCAGCTACATGGGTCCACTCACTGTACTGGCGGGTGAAAGCCGCTCCATAGTAGAAAATCAGGGCTGCGTAAAAAACAAACAGCAGTAATAAAATGATGGCTCCCGACCGGCCATACATCGACCCTATCTGGCTATTAATCAATAAATTATTCAGAACGCCCTCTCCTACTTTAAAAAGGCAACTCGTAAAAAAAGCACCCAGCCAAACCACGCGCCACGAAATTCGGACATCGGGCAAGAACTTGAACAAGATGGCAAACCAGACCATGCGGATTAATATCGACGCTACATGGTGACCCATACTTGCCATACTGTGGTAATAAACGAGTGAAGAAAGCGACCACTCAGTACTCACCTGAGCAATGAACTGCTCCAGGGCCAATGACGAACTGAACAGCAGACCCGACCCTAAAATAATGGCCAGAGCAATCAGTTTATCACCCAGCGCATTTAGAAAATTACGTCCTGCTTTTCGCTTAACATTCCAGAGTTGATTGAGGGAGTTTTTAAGAATGGCAAACAACGTAGTTGAGGCCAATAACACCAAAACAAAGCTGAGTAGGGTCAAGGCTAAACTAGGTTTGGGGAGATTAAGGCGATGCGAAATATCCTCCAGTTGATTGGCACTTTTCGGCCCGAACAGGTCAGCTAATTCATCAAATAACTGGCCGCTAACGCGCTGATAACGATCATTAAATAATCGGCTCAGTACACTGCTGAGAATAATGACAATGGGCGGCAACGCGAAAAACGCAAAGAAAGCAGTTGCTCCAGCCATGCGAATGGGGTCGTTAGCCTGCAAGCCGGTGAAGGCTCGTCTTAAAAGCAGAAGAATAGGCACTACTTTTTTCAACAGCCAAACAGTCTATGTACACTGGAGTAACCCTAAGTTTGGCTGTAGAGTTTTGCCGATGCCCGTTACTCAGCCCCTTTTACCTGCATTTGAAGCGTATAAACCGACTCTGATGCCGTAATAAATAAAGTGTTTCGGTCTTTTCCGCCAAAACAAATGTTACCCACCCAACCAGCCGGAACCGGGATGGTCTCAATTTTCTTACCCGCCGGATTATAGACAGTAACGCCTTTGCCGGTCAGATAGAGATTTCCCCGATTGTCCAGTGTCATACCATCCGATCCCTGGCTAACATAAAGCTGGCGGTTCGTTAACTTACCATCCGATTCAATCTGGTATTTATACGTTTTATTATCCCGAATATCAGCCACATACAGGTATTTTCCATCGGGCGTACCGATAATGCCGTTGGGTTGTTTTAGCTTGTCGTCAACGATAAACGCTTCTTTTTTCCCTTTTGGCAGATAATAAACCTTCTCACCGTCAATATCTGGCTTTTTCCGATCCCAATAATCACGCTGGTAATAGGGATCGGTGAAATAAATGCCTCCTTTTGGCTCAATCCATAAATCATTGGGGCCGTTGAGCCGGTGGCCCTGAAAATCAGACAGTAAAACCGTCACTTTTTTGTCTGGGCTAATGGACCACAGTTCATCTTTTTCGTCGGCGCAGGTAACCAGATTTCCTTTCTTATCAAAGTACATACCATTGGAACGGCCGGTTTTGTCCATAAAAAGAACCAGTTTTCCATCAACACCATATTTCCAGATTTTGTCGTTCGGCTGGTCGGTAAAGTAAACAGCTCCCGTTTTGTCAACGGCTGGCCCTTCGGTAAATTTAAACTGGCTGGAAAGCTGTTGAAGAGTGGCATTTGGCGCGATGATCGTTTCAGAATCGGCCCGTGGCACAGTGGTCGGTTGGCTAAATAGATTCCAGGACATGGTTACGAGAATTACCAGTACAAATCCGATTTTACTATAATTATACATACGTTTGAGTTAATGGATAAACAAGCTTTTTAGGTCAACTTTTAGGCGGTAACGACGGTACAGATCACCGAATCGGCGTATCTCTCGAATCGGCGTAAGCTTTGCTGTAATCAATTTTCTTTACTTGCCCGGCTACATAACGAATGCCCTGAAAAATATGCCGGATAAATGTGTCATCACCTTCATAATCTGTTTTGGCATGGCCGAGTGTTGTACACCAGGTATAGCCGCCATCGAAATTATAGTACCAGGCTGATGGATAAAGTTGGGTATAAGAGCCACTAAATTGCTTCACCTTTTCGGGCTCATCCTGATTGAGCGATGTTAACTCACTAGCCATAATAACCGTCGGGCCGGGCGACATTTCTTTGGTAAAATAGAACTCGTCTTCTCTTGTCCAAACCTTCGGCAAATTCTGCATCGACGAATTTTTCGAGTCAATAACGTCGACGTTGAATTTCTGGAATTTAGGGTGCCAGGCAAACGTGCCGCCAATCATCCGCTTAAACCAAGTCCAGTTTCGCTCCGTACCCATAACCGAGTGAATACCAACAAAACCGCCACCCGCTTCGATATATCGACGAAACGCCAATCGCTGGACATCGGTATCGAAAACGTCGTTGTTGGTACTCGGAAAAATCAGGAGGGTATATTGTTTTAAATTGTCTTCGGTGAAGACACTTGGTTGATCGGAAACATCAACCGAAAAACCATGTTGCTGACCAAGCTTTTGAATGCACTGAACGGCATTCGGAATGTTGTCATGGACGTATCCTTTGCCGTTTTTCGTATAAACCAGTACCTTAATTTTTTTCCAGTTAATGGCGGTGTTCTGGCACCAGGCCGCGCTTGTACTAAATAAACATACCGCCAAGCAAACAAGCCATACCGTAGCAAATCGATTCATCTTCTGATACTGGTTGATGGATCTATAAGCACAGCTTATTGATTATCTACGCGTATTCTTTGCTTCAATAGATACAAAAAGCCGATCCTACCAAATGGCAGGGTCGGCTTTTCAATTTGGCAGGGTATGAATTCGGTTTACGAACTCACTTCTGTTTTCGATTTTACGCGTGTCAGCCGAATGTTGGCAGGCCGGGTCAACACCAATGGCACATCTTCAACCACAACGTTGCTGGTATCTAAGCCATAGGCAGACTGGGGCGGCAAAGCGATATGTTTCAGCAGTAAGTATCCCTTCATAATGAGTTTCGATGTTACAGGCAGGTCGTTCTCATAAGACAGGAAAGAACGGAACAGAACAAACCGAAAATCACCTGGTACGCGGTGGGCATTCAGCGACCGATACCGACTATCGATAGTTACTTCTTTGTTTTTGACCATATCTTCTACGACCATTCTGAACAACAGATTGATACGCGGCTGCACCCGGAAACCCAAATAGAACGTCACAAAATAGACGTCTTCATGAGCCAGCATATCCACCTTATAGCGCATTTCATAAGGTTCATCTTCGACAACAATGTGAAGGAACCAATAGATATCAGCCCGTTTTGGCGCACGATTCAGAATCGAATAGAGCGTTTCAGCCTCAATTTTGTCGGCATCTTCAGCGCTTGTTAAGTAGACCAGGTGCGTGGCAAATTTGGGAATGTCGAGGTCATTACTCAACTGTTTTAGGAGCGGCAAGTTGTCGGGCAACGAGTCATACGAAATGAGTTGCGCTTTAATAGCTTCGCCCCGTTGCCAGAACAGCATCATGCCCATCAGCAGCAAACCCATTGTTACCGAAATCCAGCCACCCTCTTCAAATTTCACCAGGTTTGCCGCTAGAAATGTACTTTCGACCGTCAGAAATAAGCCTGTAATAGCCACAATCAGTAACGCATTTACCTGTTTCACCCGCAGGTAAGCGCTCATCAACACGGTGCTCATCAGCATGGTAAGCGTAACCGCCAAGCCAAAAGCCGCTTCCATATTGGCCGACTCCCGGAAGTGCAGTACCATGAGAATACAACCTGTCATTAAGCCCCAGTTTACAAACGGTACGTATGGTTGTCCGCGAATATCGGACGGATAAACGACAAGCTGACGAGGCCAGAGATTTAGCCGCATGGCCTCACCTACTAGAGTAAACGAACCGCTAATAAGCGCCTGCGACGCAATGATGGTGGCCAACGTAGCCAGCCCAATACTAAACACGACCAAAGGAGCCGGTACAATGGAATAGAACGGACTCGTATCGCCCAAACGGTGGCCGAGGTGCTGCATCATCCAGGCCGATTGCCCGGCATAAGACAGCAACAACATTAGTTTGACGTACCCCCAGCTAACCCGAATATTGCCCCGACCGCAGTGGCCCATATCGGAGTAAAGAGCTTCGGCTCCGGTGGTACACAGGAACACGCCACCAAGAAGCCAGAAACCGCCCGGATACTCCGCCAGTAGCCTGAAAGCCCAAATTGGATTCACTGCTTTTAAAACCGGCAGATGCCCCCAAAGCGCCCAGAAACCGACAGCTCCGATGAATGTAAACCAGACCAGCATGATTGGTCCAAAGAGTTTACCCAGCAGTTGCGTACCGAATTGCTGGCTCACAAACAGAGCAATCAGAATGCCGATGACAATAGGCACCGTGTCGAGATGCGGATAAAAAATGAGCAGCCCTTCAATGGCCGATGATACTGAAATGGGGGGCGTAATAAGTCCGTCGGCCAGCAAAAATGAGCCACCAATTACGGCCGGATACATTAGCCAGCGACCGGTATGACGCCGAACAAGCGTATAGAGTGAGAAAATCCCGCCTTCGCCATTATTATCCGCCCGGAGGGTGATAATCACGTACTTAACAGTGGTTTGCAACGTCAGCGTCCAGATTACACAGGACAGTGTACCAATAACCAGCGTTTCGGTTAGGTCTTTGCCACGCGTAACAGCCGCCAGCGTGTAGAGCGGTGATGTACCAATATCGCCAAAAACAATACCGATGGCCACCAACAGTCCCTGGGCCGAAACTTTATTCAAGGAAGAATGAGACATAAAAACGTAAGGGGGATTTTACCCTTGTCGCAAGCAAAATGGTGAAAATAAGTTAGCTATCAGCAATTCCGGCTTCCTGAAGTTTACGGTAGAGCGTTGTCAGTCCAATACCCAATAACCGGGCGGTCTCTGTTTTATTTCCGTTTGTTTGGCGCAGTACCCGGCGGATGTGCTGTTGCTCAAGGGTGGCTAAATCCAGCGAGATCGAGTCGGTTGGCAGCACACCTTCCTGCATCTCGTAAGGCAGCAAATCGGGGGTTAGTTCAATAGGTCCATTACTGGGCGCATCGGCTAGAATTACCGCCCGCTCAATGACATTTTTCAATTCGCGAATATTTCCTTTCCATCTATGATTTTGCAGTTTCTGCACAAACGCCGGACTCAGCCGGATATCACGTTTGCCAACTTTCGACGCTTCCTGTTGAGCAAACTGATTAGCCAAACGGGGAATATCGTCGCGTCGGTCGCGCAGGGGCGGTAATTCGATTTGAAATACCGATAGCCGGTAATATAAATCCAGCCGAAAATGACCAGCATTCGCGTCCTGTTCCAACCCTCGATTGGTAGCGGCAATCACCCGCACATCAGTTTTGGTTGGTTTTGTGTCACCTACCCGCAGGAACTCATGCGTTTCGAGAACCCGTAGCAATTTGGCCTGTAAATCGAGGGGCATTTCGCCAATTTCATCCAGAAAAATAGTGCCTTTATTCGCTTCGGCAAACAAGCCTTTCTGGTCACGACTGGCTCCCGTAAAAGCACCGCTCCGATGCCCAAACAATTCACTTTCCAGAATATCTTTGCCCAGTGCGCCACAGTTAATCGCTACAAAAGGTCCCACCCGGCGGGGGCTTGCCTGATGAATGGCCTGAGCAAAAACTTCTTTACCAGTTCCCGTTTCGCCCGTCAAAAGTACGGTTGTATCGGTTACAGCTACCTTACGAGCCAACTCAATAGCCTGTTGAATAGGCTTTGAGTTGCCAATAATGCGGTCAAAGCCATAGCGTTGACTAACCTGTTGCTCAAGTTGTTTGATTCGGAATTGCAGGTTTGCTTTCTCAACGGCCCGGCTGACCAATGGAATAATTCGGTCGTTGTCATCGCCCTTGGTAATGTAATCGAAAGCTCCGTTTTTGATCGCCGTCACCCCATCCGAAATCGTGCCGTAAGCAGTCAGTACAATGATTTCAGTAGCCGGGTAGAGTTCTTTAATCTGGGCCGACAGCTCAATACCATTTTTATCGGGCAGTTTAACATCACTGATTACTAATTGAACCTCTTCATGTTCAAGGACTTTCAGGCCCGAGCGCGCATTTTCGGCCTCCAGCACCGTGTAGCCTTCGAGTTGCAGAATTCGAGCCAGAAGCTGCCGTAGCCGGGGTTCGTCGTCGATAAGTAGAATAGTAGCCGCCAAACTGTATCAAGATTACAGGAGCCTAACGCGTAACCTATCCGTAAAAATCCCGCAGTTAATGGATATTCAGGGATATGGGCAGAAACACTAGTGCAGCGTTGTCATTAACCTAATGACAACGCTGCACTAGTGTTTCCCTATTATTATCAGCTTAAGCCCTACTCCGGAGGCTAAGGGCTTAAGTTTAGATTGTCATCGTATGGCCCCTTCAGAGTCACATGTTTATAGCAACTATGACCTTTCTATAAACATGTGACTCTGAAGGGGCCATACGATGACAATTGAACTAAATTCTGCTTGGT
>CAXVWN010000308.1:0-10090 GCA_964263725.1 Spirosoma sp. | reverse complement strand
TTATAAAATCACTTATAGTCTATTTTGATCCCGTCTTTATATATCAATGAGAGGAATTGTATTTACGGAATTTTTAGAAATGATTGAAGATAAATTCGGCTATGAATTAGTAGACCAATTACTTCAAGAAAGCGATCTTCCTTCGGGCGGTATCTATACGGCAATTGGTACGTATGACCATGCTGAAATGTTTACGCTGGTTACGAAGCTGAGCCAGCAGACTCAAATTCCGGTGCCTGATTTACTGCGGTCTTACGGCCAATATATGTTTGTGGCATTTACCAGAAGTTACCGGCCTTTTGTCGAACGGGCAGATTCAGCCTTTAGTCTGCTCAGTTCTGTTCAGCATTATATTCATGTTGAGGTCCGAAAACTTTATCCAGACGCCGAACTACCGCACTTTACTATTGATCAACCGGCTGAAAATCACCTCCGTATGCATTATATATCGGAGCGAAAACTATCTGATTTTGCCCACGGACTCATAGAAGGTTGCTTGGCAAATTATGGGGAGAAAGCAACAATCACTAAAACTAATCTGGTTGACGACGGAAGCCAAGTCTTATTTGACATCGTGAAAGAGGAGTAAGCAATGGAGGACATCGACCTACTTAAAAGGCGGCTGGTTCGCGAAAAAACGGCTCGGTTACAAGCAGAGGCTATTTTAGAAAAGAAAGCGTTGGCACTTTATAACGCCAACGAGCAATTACTGCATTTGAATGAAAATCTGGAACAACAGATTCGTGACAAACTCGCCGAACTCCGTGAGAGTGAACAACGCTACCGCCAACTTATAGAGTCAGTCCAGGATATTATTTATAAGATTTCACCAGAAGGGTTTTTTACGTTTGTCAGTCCTGTAGTCGAGAAGTTATTGGGTTACACCGAAGAGGAATTTCTGGGTAAGCACTTTACTGATTTTGTCCAGCCGGGGTATCGGATGATGCTTATTGGCTTCTATCGGACAATGATGGTTGAGCGGCAGGATAGTACCTACAATGAATTTCCGGTCGTTGCCAAAGATGGTCGTGTCGTGTGGATCGGTCAAACCGTTAGGCTGATCGAAGAAAACGGTCAAATGCACGAACTGGTAGCCGTAGCGCGGGATGTATCGGATCGTAAACTGGCCGAAATTGAATTAGAAACGACCCAGACCCGACTCTCAACCCTGATCACCAATCTACAATCGGGCGTGATGGTTGAAGATGAAAATGGGCGAGTCATTTTAGCGAACCAACTGTTTTGCGATATATTCGAGATTCCGCTCAGTGCCAATGAGTTGATAGGATACGATTGTACTGTAGCGCGTCAGCAGGTAAAGCCACTATTTACCCAGCCCGACGTGTTTGTTGATCGAATGAGTCAATTGCTGGAGCATCGGCAGGCTCGCGTTGGTGAAGAAATCAGTATGGCCAACGGGCATATTCTGGAACTTGATTACATCCCCATTTTTCTGGACGATCATCAGTATATGGGCCATCTGTGGAAATATACGGATGTCACCAAAAAGTACATGGCCCGCGAGCTTATTCGCCGAAGCGAAGAAAAGTACCGCGGCATCATGAACAACATGGAGCTGGGATTATTTGAAGTTGATACCAATCAAATAATTGTTCGGGCCTATGATCGCTGCTGCCAAATGCTTGGGTATACCGAGGAGGAGATGGTTGGCAAAAATGCCTCCGACTTATTGGTGCCAGCGGAGTTTGTGGATGTGGTTAACCGGCAACAGGAAGAACGACAAAAAGGACAGGCGGGCTCCTACGAACTGCAATTGATTAAGAAAGATGGCAGTCGTATTTGGGTGCTGGTTAGTGGTGTACCCATCCTCGATGAACACGGCGTGATCGTTGGCTCGATGGGTATTCACTATGATATGACCGAGCGGAAACAACTTGAGCAGGAGCTGGCCAAAGCTAAACATTTTGCCGAAGAAGCTCAACAGGCTGAGAAGCAGTTTTTTGCCAATATGAGCCATGAGATACGAACTCCGCTCAATGCCATTATTGGTATGTCGCACCTGCTGTTTGACACGCAACCCACTAACCAGCAACGAGAATACATTGATATACTGAAAACATCCGCTGATTTTTTGCATAGTCTCATCTCCGATTTGCTGGACATGACAAAGATTGAGGCCGGGCGGATCGAGATTCATGCCCGCCCGTTCGATCTGGCGGGTTTGCTTCGGAGCACGCAAAAGGTATTCCAGATGAAACTCCAGAGCCGACCCATATCGGTGGATGTTATGCTGGATACGCGTATTACCGACGATTTTATCGGCGATGACGTCATGCTGAATCAGATTCTGATGAATTTAGTCGGCAATGCCGAAAAGTTTACGGAAGAAGGCCAGATTCAGATTATGGCCAAAGTCAAAAAAGAAGAAGAACTAAAGCATTGGATTGAATTTACCGTTTCAGACACCGGAGTTGGCATTCCCAACGAAAAACTTGATCTGGTATTCCAGAAATTCAAGCAGGTCAATCCGCACGGGTATAAGCATAAAGGAACGGGGCTTGGTCTGGCAATAACAAAAGAACTGGTTGAAATTCAGGGTGGTACAATCTCCGTCAGAAGTCAGGTTGGGTATGGTAGTACGTTCACCTTTACGTTGCCCTATACCAAATCGCTAATTCCTTCTGAACAGAAGGGTAATACAGACAAACAACTGGTGCTGGTTGATGAGCTAAAGACATGTTCTGTCCTGATTGTGGAAGACAACCTCATGAACCAAACCTACATTGGGAGTCTGCTCACCAAATGGAACATTCCCTATACAATGGCCTCGGATGGGAAACAGGCCGTGGAGAAAGCAAAAAATCAGCTGTTCGATATTATTCTGATGGATATCCAGATGCCCATCATGAACGGTTACGAAGCCACCGTTGCTATCCGAAGCACCCATAATCCTAATCAGCACGTACCCATTATTGCGCTCACAGCCTCGGCCATGCTCGATCATAAAAGCGTGGCTATGGAAGCTGGTATGAATGATTTTCTGACTAAGCCGTTTGAACCGAATCAACTTTTAGCCGTATTACAACGATTTGCGCCCACGGCCCCAATGGATAATGATGGGTGTATTTTGTTCGACAAGTCGTTGGATAGAAGGCGTTTGTCAGAATTATACGGCACCGATACGGCTTACGCATCGGAGATGTTTCCTATGTTTCTGACCGATGTTGTACCCGATATACGCAAACTGCCAAGTCTATGCCTGGAACAAAATTGGCCGGATTTGGCGAGTACAGCGCATAAACTGAAGCCAACATTAGGTATGGTTGGTTTGTCGTGGCTTGAGGAGAAAATGAGGCATCTGGAAAAGAGTGCGCTACAGGGTGCTGATAAAAAAGGCTTGGAGGTGTACTGCCACGATTTTATGGAAGAGATTGATAAAGTATTGCCCATTTTGGAAACGGAGTTACAAAAGCTCTCCCAAGTATGAGTCTGACCTGTATAATTGTTGAAGATGAACCCATGTCTCGCAAATCGCTCCAACGGCTTTGCGAGCAGCATGGCTCGTTAGAGGTACTATCGGTATTTGATAACGGGACAAGTGCGCTGGATTATCTGGCTGAGCAGGATGTAGACTTGATCTGGCTTGATGTTGAAATGCCGGGTCTATCGGGTTTCGATTTGTTGGAGCAACTCCCGTCCATGCCCTATGTAATCTTAACAACCAGTAAAATAGAATATGCCTTTGAGGCTTTTCAATACAATGTAACCGATTACCTGAAGAAACCAATTTCGCTCCCTCGATTCAAGATAGCTGTCGAAAAAGTACTCGAGTTGAAGGCGCGCGCCAAGAGTAATTCGTCTGACGAACGCCAGGAAATATATATCAAAACAGATGGGCGTTATATCCGGTTACCATTTGCCACCATTTCTTACATTGAAAATACCGGGGATTACGTGAAAATTTTCACCTCAACCCAAACGCACATCGTTTACACAACGATGAAATACCTGGAAGAAAAGTTAGGTATGCAGTTTCTTCGGGTCCATCGCTCATACATCGTTCATCTCGATAAAATTGTCGATATAGAAGATAATACGTTGGTCATCAGTAATAAAGTTATTCCCATCAGCCGAGCCAATAAACCAGAATTAATGAACCGTCTCAATCTGTTATGAGAGCGTTCTGGTTATTTCCAATGCCTTCTTCGAGCCTGTCATTTACAAAAATCCACTGAATCAATAGTCACCGCTGGTTGTCACTACTGTATCCTTTCAGTCCAATTATCTGTCATTTGTTCATCAGTTTACTGTTGTAATTAAAGAAAAATTTACTATTATCATAAAAATATAATTGTAATATTATAGTTTACGAACCGACCAATTATTAAAGTAGTTAATATAGGGGGGAAATTAGTAATCACTAGTTCATCAGTCTACTAATTTCCATACTTCCTCTTACTTAAAGAACCAACTCGACTGTGCCCATATCTACTAATAACCCGAATAAAGAACCTCTGGCTGATACGTTACACGCTATTCGTATTACCGAGGTGGTAGCCTTGGACTATCCTGAAGATGGGTACGAATATCGTGGCCTAATTCGTGCACATGATAATACCGGGAGCGTAGCGCGGGAGCAAATTCTCCAGACGAGACGCAAGCCGGAGTGGTTAGTAAATGGACGGCATCAAGGGTATGGAGAACTAATTATTATTCTGCAATTTCGGCGGGAGGGCAGCCATCACTGGCATGAAATTGACCAGATAGCCCTTCCTTTAAATGCTCATCAGAACGGGCAGAGCAGCACAGATACTTATTTGCCGATGCGAGGCTGGCGAGAAGCTCCTCATATGCAGGTCCGCATTCGACAGACCAGAGAGCAAGTTGAAGACCGCCAGACTGAAGACCGTATTGACACGCCACCAATGCATTCGATGGCCGACATGTCAACCCTGAATACAGCAGGATGTCCTTTTTTTGCTCCTAAAACTGCACCGCCGGTTAAAGCTACTCCCGTATCTATACCTGTTATAACTGAAGAGTTGGTTAACCTGCCCCAATTAACGGCTCCCGAGCAGGTACTTGTTAAGGACATCTGGAATAAGTTTTTGGCTTATCAGGACATGCTGCTCGAATTATTTTTTGAGCGGCTGTTGCACGAAGACCCAGACTTAATTGATCTTTTTGGCGACGCCGTGGATTTGGTACCAACTTATTTTGCGGGCCTCTTTGATGTAAGCGTTCGGCAACTGATGCCGCACAGCGAACGAATTCTTCGAGAAAGCTACCGGGGAATTTATCCCGAATCGGCAGAAGGCAAAAAAACAGTTGATGAATACGTAGTGCTGCTGGCTGACCTGGGTATGCGGCCGAAACATTGGCTGACCGCCCGCCGGGTTTGGACATGGGTGCTGTTGCAAGTTCCTCACCTCGAAGAGTACGACCGCGAAAACCTCCTGAAAGGCGTCAACTCGGCCCTGTATCGGTTCTTTACAATGGCTATTTTAGCCCCGGCGTTAGAGGCTACGAAACAATATGATGAAGCCCTGAGCCCGGAAATGATTAGCCTGATGCGACAGGCTGGTGATAGGCTGGGAGACAATGCCCGCGTTATCGGTACGGATTTTTACCATATTCTCTTCCAGACTCATCCCGAAATAATACCTTATTTTGGCCGCACGGATGTAGACAGCCTGACGGAGCATTTAATGCAAGCGGTTGCGTTTCTTGTCCGGTCGCTGGAGAGCGGTCTTGATATTGTTCAGGAGTTGCGTGATCTGAGTCAGGTACATACCAATTTTTCGGTGCCGCCAGAAGCTTACCCCAAACTTATTGAACCCATGCTGACGGTAATGAGGCAGCATATTCCCGATTTTACGTCGGCACAGGAGCATGCCTGGGGCATTTTGCTGAAACGCGTTACCAACGTGTTGCGGCAACCCATGATCAATCAACAGCGCATACTGGCTCAGGCAAAAGAGTACATCGATTTGATTGGTAATGAATTAGCTTGGGATACTACCGATTGGGAGCGCCGATGGGACGAGATCAAACGGGAAGTTATGGCGACCGGCAGCTATACGCATACCTACGAAGAACTGGCATACGGTGCTCAGATTGCCTGGCGAAACTCGTCTAAATGTGTCGGACGGATTTCCTGGCGCAACATGATTGTCCGGGATTTGCGACACGTTACCGATCCCGACGAAATGTTTCGGGAGTGTACCGAACACTTGCGCATGGCAACCAATGGCGGTAATGTGCAGATTGTGATGAATGTGTTTCGACCGAAAAAGCCAATGGAACGTTGGGGGCCACGCATCTGGAACAGTCAATACATCCGGTTTGCGGCCTATGAACAGGAAGACGGTACAGTACTGGGCGATAAGGCAAATTTGAAGTTAACCCAAACCCTTATTCGGCAGGGATGGACGCCCCCTACTACCAAAACGGCCTACGATACACTGCCAATCGTGATTGACGTACCCGGACAGGCACCAAAAATGTATCAGTTTAGTACCGAAGATGTTCTGAAAGTACCAATTGAGCATCCTTCCTACACCGAGATGAATACGCTGGACCTGAAATGGTGCGCGGTTCCGGTAATTGCCAATTTTCGAATGGATATTGGTGGTATTCAATATGGTTGCATTCCGTTCAATGGCTGGTTTATGGAAACTGAGATTGCTCGTAATCTTTGGGAAGACGGGCGTTACGAAAAAGCCGAAGCCATTGCTCAGGCAATAGGTTTGGACACGTCGAGTGAGCAGACGCTCTGGCGAGACCGCGCATTCCTGGAGTTAAATGCGGCTGTGCTGCACTCATTTTCTAAAGCAAAAGTAACGTTAGTAGACCATCAGACGGCGGCCCGGCAGTTTTTGACGCATGACCTGCGAGAAAAGCGGGCCGGTCGCGAGTGCCCGGCCCAATGGTCGTGGGTGGTGCCGTCGGCGGGGGGGAGTGTAACACCGGTCTGGCACCACGAAATGCGCGACTTCTTTCTCAGCCCAAGCTACCATTATGCCGCCGATAGATGGGTTGTATTGGATAACGAGTCAATGATTGTGGATGAGGAGACTGGCAGTGAATTGTCGGGTGGCAATCACCCCCACGTGTCCGCCCACCGACCCGATCGAACTCGTGCACCGGAGCATCGGCCCCAACGGGTTTTGATTCTTTACGGTTCAGAAACGGGCACCGCTGAAAGCTATGCCCGGAAAACAGCTCGCCGTCTCAATCGCAATCATCCACGCGTAATGGCACTCGATGAATACGATATTTCGCAACTGTCTCAGGAAGATTTGGTGCTGGTTGTTACATCAACATTCAGAGATGGCGATTTGCCGGGTAATGCCCAGAAATTCTATGCCCGCATTCAGGCACAGCCACAAGGAATAGTCAATAAGCTGAATTTTTCAGTGATGGCATTGGGCAGCACCGTTTACTCCCATTTCTGCGCGGCTGGGGTAACGTTAGATCGTGAATTAGCTCGTGTTGGCGGTAACCGTGTTATTACCATGCACAAAGGCGATGAGATTAAGGGCCAGGCCGATACATTCCGCCAGTGGCTCGATCTTGTCGCTCGTTTATTGGGCGAAGACCCGACCAGTGCCGATCTATCTACTACGGTCGATAGCTTACAAGTCTCATTTTTAGATGCCAGCCAGGTACCCGCAACGGCGGAAGAAGATCATAAACAAAAGTTGCCCGGTTGTTATGTGCCAATTGTTGCCAATCGTGAGTTGCTGAAAGAAGTGATTATTGGTAGTGGCTCTACCCGGTTTATTGCGCTGGACATTAGTGGCAGCAAACAGACCTATGAAACCGGCGATCATGTGGCTATCTATCCGCACAATCCTCCCCATTTAGTACAGAGCTTGATCGACCGGCTGGGCATAGATGCCAATGCCTGGTTTACTACGTCGCTGGTAGATAATAAGGGGAATGCGGTTCAGGGCGACCATGCTTATCCGGAGCCCGTACATGTGTGGCAGGTTTTAAGTGAAGACGTTGATCTGGCGATTCGTGAGCCGTTCGACGAATTATTAAGCGCCCTTCTGAAAACGGCTGAATCACCAATTGATAAAGATCGGCTGGAAGCCTGGCTGGAAATACTGGGTCGTGGTAAAGACGATAAAACCGACTTCATCACCTTAAAAAAACACATTGCTGACACGTTTATAACCGTAGTCGACTTGCTGGATGTCTTTCCGTCGGCTCAGTTGTCTTTTGCACAACTACTTGAATTACTGCCCAAACAGAAACCGCGTCTCTACTCCATATCGTCCTGTTCATTGGTGCATCCAGAACAGGTTCATCTAACTGTTGGTGTTGTTCAGTTGATTACCGATGCTGGCAAAACGGTTTCCGGACTATGTTCTAATTATTTGGCAGGTCTCAAACCCAATCAGGATGCGACAGTCAGAATATGCATCCGCCCTTCCACTTTTCGTCCGCCCCTCAATCCCCATGCGCCCATGCTCATGGTTGGAGCAGGCACGGGACTGTCGCCACTACTTGGTTTTCTGCACCATCGTGAGGTTCAACTGCGAGCCTTACACAAAACGAATCATCAGCAAACCAATGGCCATGAGACCACTACTCAGTTGGCCGTAAAAGTTGGTCAGGCTCGCCTGTTCTTTGGCTGTCGTAATTTGAACGATTACCTGTATCAACAGGAATTAGAAACCTGGCATGAAGCGGGCGTACTGACCCATTTGGATGTGGCTTTCTCGCGGCTCGACGAAGAAAAAATTTATGTACAAGATCTTATCGGGCAACGTAGCAAAGACCTTTGGGACGTACTTTCTCAACCCGACTGCCATTATTATGTCTGCGGTGACGCCAAGATGGCCGATGATGTCTTTGACGTGTTAATGACTATCGCCAAAACCGCCGGTGGTTTGTCGCACGCCGAAACGGTCAATTTCTTCCGGCAAATGCAAGCCGAAAACAGGTTCGTGATGGATGTATGGGGTGTACTGCTTAACGTTCAAAAAGTTCTCTCCGAATTACAGGGAACGAAGTATTCGCAAGGCGAGCGCTGGTTAGAGCGGCTCACAAATGAGAAAATCCCGAGTTAAAATAAAATGGTGATCGTGGTGTCGGATTTAAGAGCCGTGCGGGTGGCTCCGCCGACACCACGATCACCATTCGGGAAAGCGAGCTATTCGGGTATATAACCGTATTTTTCCTTGCGGATTTGTATCCATTCTTTAACAGTTCCGCCCTTTGAAAAATGCTCGTCTTCATCCTGGATTTCTTGATCCCACTCATAATCAACCGCATAGCGACCCTGAAATGAGAGCGTCATCTGTAAGCTATTGGCGGGTGGATGCCCATCATTTTCCCGATTGATAAATAGCTCCGGGAGCGCTTCTATAACTTCATCAGGCAGCTCCTCAGTCGATAGCACCTGAACTTCACCGGAAGCATCGAGATAGGTGCCATCACATTCGGCTTCGCGGCTCGATACCAGGTATTGGATATTGAGTTCAGCTATTGTCCAGGGTTCGGTAATGGCCTCAGGGATAGCCGCTGTCAATAATTCGTAGATCGTTTCGGTTTTCATTTTTTTGCTGTATCACGCTGGGGTAATAAGTGCGCTATCCGGCCAATGGCCTTAAGAATGCATAGATTACTTGCCCATTTACAGATAGGTTATGCGTATTAACATACTTTTTTGCTAAAATATTCTTTTAAAACGATCTCTTGCGCAAAAGACATAACTATCGGTTCATTGTCAATTAGTTATGATATGATTTGTGGCCTATGAAATTTTTGTGCGTTGTTCATAGGAGCAGGCAACCCAGAAAGAGAAGGCGACACATATTAAAATTATCAATTAGGTCTTGGCTTATCAAAATACTGCCGCATAAACAGTAATTGATACGTTATCGCATTCGCCCAATAATTCCAGTTATGGCCACCGGGCCGGGTGATATAATCGTGGGAAATATTGCGTTCCAATAACTTATCGTGCAGGTTATTATTAACGCGAAAGAAAAAATCTTCGGTACCGCAATCAATGATCAATGACAAGGCACCCGGCGTGAGCAAGTAAAGCAAATTGGTAACCGTATTTTGCTCCCATCGTTCCGGAAATTGAGCATAAGTGCCCAGACGTTTA
>CAXVWN010000307.1:0-4104 GCA_964263725.1 Spirosoma sp. | reverse complement strand
AAACCTCAACAGGTGTTACCGTTTGGGGCTTTATTAAAAGACAAGCTAGCCGCTCAATATACAAACTGGCAACCCGAACTCCCCTTTTCCGATTTAACGGTTAAAGATAAAGATGATACATATGAATCGCTTATTCTGACTGATGATGATATTTATTATCAGCAAACGGGCAAACAAGCACATGCCTATTTACCACTAGCCTTACAGGCTCGTAAATGGCCATTTAAACGCATGTGGAGTAGGGAGTTCTGGCGTACGGGCAACAAATAAAAAGAGCCTGAAGAAACTCAGGCTCTTTTTATTATTCTTTCATCATTTTTACAAACTGGTCGAATAAATACCGAGAATCGTGTGGCCCTGGTGAAGATTCGGGGTGATACTGTACCGAAAAAGCTGGTTTGTCTTTCCGGCGAATACCCTCAATGGTCCTATCGTTGAGATTAATATGCGTCAGTTCAACATTAGGATGGTCCATCACTTCCTCAGCGCGAACAGCAAAACCGTGGTTTTGAGAAGTGACTTCACAATGGCCTGTAATCAGGTTTTTGACAGGATGGTTTAATCCCCGATGGCCGTTGTGCATTTTGTACGTTGATATGCCGCTGGCTAACGATAAAATTTGATGGCCCAAGCAAATACCAAACAATGGAGTTTCTGTATCTAACGCTTGTTTTACAGTTTCTACAGCATAAGGCATTGCTGCCGGATCACCGGGACCATTAGCAATAAAATAACCATTAGGTTTCCAGGCGGCCAATTCAGCATAAGGCGTTTTGGCTGGAAACACCTTGCAGAACACATCCCGTTCGTGGAAGTTGCTCAAAATGCTTCGCTTAACACCTAGGTCTAACACGGCTACACGCAAGTCAGCTTCAGGATTGCCGGATTCATAGGCTTCCTGGGTACATACTTCCGATGAGAGTTCGAGGCCATCCATATCAGGTACTTTCTGTAGTTCAGCCAATAACACAGCTGGATCCAGAATTTCGGACGAGATAATGCAGTTCATCACACCTTTTGAGCGGATATAGCGTACCAATTGGCGAGTATCTACACCATGAATTCCGACAATACCAGCGCGTTCGAAGTAATCCTGCAACGAACCATCAGCCGTATAACGGGAATGGATATTTGAGAAAAAATTGCAAACCATTGCCCGAATTTTGACCCCATTCGATTCCTGTTCGGCATTATTCAGCACACCATAATTACCGATATGAGATGTGGTATTGATAATTACCTGTCCATAGTATGATGGGTCGGTGTATATCTCCTGATACCCGGTCATTCCCGTATTGAAGCATATTTCACCTCCGGCTGTACCAATTTTACCGAGAGCCAGTCCTCGATATACGGTCCCATCTTGCAAAACCAGTAGGGCTTCAGGCTGCTGCGTATGTTTCATCTATGCGTTTTGGCTTGAAAGACTAAAAAAAAGGGCTAACCGTCGCGGCTAACCCATTTCTATATGATATTGTGCTTAAATCAATCCGTTGTTATTCTTTACCACCTTTTAAACGATCCTGCAAAGCTTTCAGTTCGTCTGACTTACCATCACGGGCCAAAGTTGCCTGTTCGTTCCAAGTTGTAGCATCGTGTGCGTTGAAACTAGAACCTGCATCGGTTAGCACTTGTTGAACAGTGGCATCTTCAGAAGCTGCAAGCTGTGCAAAAGTAGTAATCCCTGCGTTATTTAGCAACTCAGCAATTTTCGGCCCGATACCTTCAATGACTGTCAAATCATCACCAGCGGTTACTGGTGATGCTACAGGTACTTCGTCAACAACTTCAGCAGAAGGTATTTCAGCCGTAGCGACTGGCGTTTCTTCTGTTGTTGCACGTGCTCCAGTTCCCCGACGGCTACGACGTGTTTTCGTCGTGGCAGTTGCTTTATCAGCCGTAGCAGCAAGCAATAACTCGTTGAAATCTACAAGCTCAATTAAGCAGGTTTCAGCATTGTCACCTAGTCGGTTACCCAATTTGATGATGCGTGTGTAACCGCCCGGACGATCAGCAATTTTATCCGCTACCGTTCCGAACAATTCCTTCATTGTTTCCTTGTCGTTCAATGCCCGGAAGGCTTCACGACGATTTTGGAACGTATCGTCTTTTGATCGTGTCAAAATCGGCTCCACAAATTTCCGGAGTTCTTTTGCCTTCGCAAGTGTAGTTTCAATACGCTTGTGCAGGATGAGCGACGACGCCATGTTCTGCAACATCGCTTCGCGGTGCGAATGTGTCCGACTTAGGTGATTAAATTTTTTACCGTGTCTCATTATAGTAAGTGTGTGGTTCGTAGTTTGTAGTTCATAGTTACCAATTGTAACCTACAAACTACAAACCACAAACTATCTTAGTCTTCGTCTAATCTGTACTTAGCGACGTCCATACCGAACGTCAGATTCTTTTCAGCAACTAACTGCTCAAGCTCCGTTAATGACTTTTTACCGAAGTTACGGAACTTCATCATGTCCGAAATCTCTAACCGAACAAGATCGCCCAATGTGCGAACGTCGGCTGATTTAAGGCAATTATAAGCCCGTACTGACAAATCAAGATCAGCCAGCGAGGTTTTAAGAAGTTTCCGCATGTGCAGAACTTCTTCATCCACTACATTTTCTTCTTCCGGTTTAGCTGTTTCAAACGTCATCGTCTGATCTGAGAACAGCATGAAGTGCTGTATCAGAATATAAGCTGCACCTTTTAACGCTTCTTCCGGGTGAATTGACCCATCCGTTTCGATGTCTAGCAACAACCGCTCATAGTCAGTTTTTTGCTCAACCCGAGTATTTTCAACGCTATATTTCACGTTTTTGATTGGCGTGTAAATAGCATCAATAGGAATGTGACCGAAAGGTAATTCGTTAACCCGTGGTTCATCGGACGGGACATAGCCACGACCTTTTTCCACGAAAATTTCCATTTCCAAGTCACGTGTATCGTCGATATGGCAAATTTCCAATTCTGGATTTAGCACCTCGAACGATGGAGAAAACTTAGATATATCACCGGCTTTAAGAACCGATTGTTTTTTTATGTTAACGGTGATCTTGTTGTCGACCATGTCATTGATCTTCTTGAATCGAACCATTTTCAGGTTCAGAATGATCTCTGTCACGTCTTCAACGACGCCCTCGATGGATGAAAACTCGTGCAACACACCCGGAAATTTTACGCTTGTGATGGCGTATCCTTCCAGTGATGACAGCAAAATACGCCGAAGCGCATTGCCTATAGTTACACCGTATCCTTTTTCAAGGGGTTTGAATTCAAACACCCCGTGAAAGTCGTCAGCTTTCTCCACTACGACTTTGTCGGGCATTTGGAACGCTAAAATTGACATACGTTTCGTATTTTACAGCAGTTCTCTGCCTTGGCGTGAAGACTGAAATAGTGCTTACGGTTTTCAGGTCTTCGGTTATTGGTATTCTTGCGGGTTACTTGACCAGCCTCCAACTGAGAACCAATCACCCCTTAACCGTAAACTATAGAAAGGTGGCAGAAACCAGTAAAGGCATCTGCCAACCCAATAAATTATTTCGAATACAATTCGACGATGGCCTGCTCGTTGAAGTTCTCTGGAATTTGGTCGCGTTCTGGGTAGCTAATAAACTTACCGATCAGTTCCTGACTATCCCACTCAACCCAATTGTACCGCTTGGTATTGCGGGCCGATAAACTCGACGCCACAGCTTCCAATGATTTCGACTTCTCACGAACACCGATCAGTTGACCAGGTTTAAGGGAGTATGAAGGAATGTTTACCACTTCACCATCAACAATGATGTGCTTGTGCGATACTAACTGACGAGCAGCTCGACGTGATGTCGCGATGCCTAGACGGAAGACAGTATTGTCTAAACGAGCTTCGCACAATTTGAGCAGGTTTTCACCTGTAATTCCTGACCGAACTTGTGCTCGGTGGAATAAAGCACGGAACTGACGTTCCAGAATGCCATAGGTGTATTTTACTTTCTGCTTTTCTAACAATTGGAGTGCATACTCGGATTGTTTCCGTTTGCGACCCCGACCGTGCATACCCGGTCCGTAATTTTTTTTCTGAAGCGCTTTGCTCGGGCCCATAATTGGCTCACCGAACTTACG
>CAXVWN010000306.1:0-5567 GCA_964263725.1 Spirosoma sp. | reverse complement strand
CTGCACATAATCTTCCAGGGTGATACCGCCAATATCCAAAAAGGAGCAGGCATGGTTAATAAACACGTTCTTGCCAATACGAATGGACCGGCCAAAGTTGGTGTAAAAGGGTGGGAAGATCGCTGTTGAGGCATCGATCGGGTTACCAATGATTTCACTCAACTGATTGCGTACCTGATCAACGTCTGTTGCTGTGGCGTTCATTTGGACACACAACCGGATGGTACGTGAAACTACGTCAGCAAATCTGCTATACTCAGGATCATCCTTTCGTAGAAGTTCTCCCGCGTTAAGACGCTCGAAAATGTCGGAGCTAGCGACTGGCTGTTTACTTACTTCCTGATTCATCTTTTGATAATTACCTGTCTACTCGTATTGACTTTCTAACTGCCAGTAAGCCAACAAGTTACTTGTTTGTGCCGCCAAACAGGCTGACTTTTTCGTTCGGCTTGGCTTCCGTTAAATACTTTGTAAAGAAAGCGGTTAGTTTATCGAAAGGGATCATGTCAACCCGATCGTATAAATCAATGTGTCGGGCTTTGGGAACGATATAGAGTTCTTTAGGCTCCGCAGCCTGTTTATAGGCATCCTCACTGAAATAACGGGAATGAGCATTTTCACCGATTACCAGCAAAACAGGTCGGGGTGAAATGGTTTCAATATAGTTCAGCAAGGGAAAGTTTATAAACGCCAGGCTGCTAGTTTTGGTAAAGGCACCCATTGCATTGGGATGATGTCCCCGTTTCATGCCATAGTATTCAAAGAACTCACTAGCAATGGGGTCTAATCCCGCCGGTACAGCGGTAACCGGTTCGCTAGGGAACGAGGGCGTTAATTCGGGGGTACCAGTATCAACGTCTTTCCAACGCTGGTCAGCAAGCTGATCCAGAGTTTTATTACGTTGTTCAGCGGTCATACTGTTCATCCACCCGTTGCGCATGACTCCGCTCATGTCGTACATACTGGTGGTCGCCACCGCTTTAATCCGGTGATCAACCTGAGCCGCTTTCAGGGCAAAGCCACCACTACCGCAAATACCAATCGCCCCAATTTTGGCCCGATCAACAAAAGGACGGGTGCCTAAAAAATCCACCCCTGCACTAAAATCTTCTACGAACACCTCCGGCGATGAAATGTGCCGGGGTTCTCCGCCACTTTCCCCATTGTAGGATTCATCAATGGCTAGGGCAATAAAGCCGCGTTCGGCCATGTTTTGGGCATAAATACCGGCTCCTTGCTCTTTTACCCCACCATAAGGCGTACCAATGACAACAGCAGGATACTTTTTAGCTGCATCCCTATTTTTGGGTGTATACAAATGGGCTGCAACAGTAATGCCGTATCGGGTCTTATACTGAACGTTTTGCTTGGTAACCTGATCGCTTAGGGTAAAGGTTAAATAATCTGCTTTCACCATTTTCTGTTGAGCGGATAAACTTTGACTGAATGCCTGCCCAATCATCAACAGGGACGCAGCTAAAAATAGGGTTAGTCGTTTCATGTTCTTGTTGTTTTAGATTGATAGTGAGTTGTTACTCCAACTCGAAGGTGAGCGTGACATTTCCCGAACCCAGGGCGGTTGCCAACCCCTCCGAATTATCGACACGGCCAAGTTTGGTATAGCTGTAAGCCGTTTGAAATGGCGCATAGAAAAGCACCAACGTAGTGGCCCCATACAGCATTAGATCACCGGTTTGAATCGTTCTGGGGTTGGCTACGTTCGTCGGCAAAGGGGTTGGTAGTTCGGCATACTTCTCATTTCGGTTCAACTCATTCATCGAAAGCGTAATCGGCAATTTGGCTTTGAATGCTGTTACGGTGGCGTTGTTGAGCAAAGTCGCCGTAAAGGTGCGGGAGCCAACCCGGATGCGAAGCTGGTTGGAGGAGCCATCATTAACGCGGTTAGTATCGGTACTGTCCAGCATAATCGGTTTATCTTCTGCCATCGGGATATCCGTTTTGCAAGCCATAGTACCGACAAAAAATAGCCCGAATGGAATGAAAAGTAACTGATGTCGTTTCATGCTCGTTGAGCGTTATGAGATTCATTAACAGGGGTTTATTTCGCCCTTTAAAAAACCCAATGCAAAATTACCGGGTGAACTACGGTCGCTTTTATACATTTTACGGTTTTACCTACCACTTTTACTGACAGGGCTGTGAGGGATAGGTTTAAGCAATAGATTTACCTGAAAAATAAGCCGATGATTGTCTACGACACGATCAAGAAATACGCAGATACCTTTAACAATAAAGCTCAGCACCCGCTGATCAGTTTGGTTGATTTAAATCAGTCCAAGCCCTTAAAACGGGAGAAGTTTACGCTGAATTTTTATGCCGTTATCCTGAAAGAAACTCTCTGTGGAGACATTCGCTATGGCAACCAATACTATGACTATGCGGAAGGGACGCTGGTCTTTTTTGGACCTGGACAGATCATTGGCAATGAACCGGAAGGCGAAGAGCATCAGCCCTATGGAAAAGCCTTGATCTTTCATCCGGATCTGATCAAAGGCACCAGCTTAGGTAAGCAGATTCATGCGTATTCATTTTTCAGTTATCAATCCCATGAAGCTTTACATCTTTCCGATAAAGAACGAGAGGTTGTGCTAGCTTGTATTGGCAATATCGTTACTGAGATCAGCCAGAATATTGATCGTCATAGTAAAGAGTTGATCGTAGCTAATCTGGAATTGCTGCTGAAATACTGTTCCCGTTTTTATGATCGCCAATTTATCACCCGTGGTCATGTCAATCATGGCCTTCTTGAACAGTTTGAGCAGAAACTAAACGAGTATTTACTAGGTGAAAAGCTAAGAACCGATGGCGTGCCAACGGTGGCTTACTTTGCCCAGGAGTTACACCTATCGGCGAATTATTTCGGCGACTTAATCAAAAGAGAAACCGGGAAGTCTGCTCTGGAATACATCCAGCTTCAGTTGATTGATCTGGCGAAAGAGCGAATTTTTGATGCCAGTAAATCGGTTGGGGAAATAGCGTACGAATTAGGCTTCAAATATCCGCAGCATTTTACGCGCTTCTTCAAACAGAAAGTGGGGGTTTCTCCCATCGAGTATCGAGGCTTGAATTGATTTGACTAATCAACAGTCGACGTCTGTCCTGATGAGGTAGTTCGTTCGGCCTTCGTTGATTGTACTGAGCAACTGGGCACTCAGTTTTGCTTTGGCAGGGAGATAGGGTCGATTAATTGTAGCGGAGCATCCGCTTCGGCGGTCCGACGATACTCATTGGGTGATTGGCCAACCCGTTGTTTAAACAAGCGGATAAAGTGCTGGGGATACTTAAAGCCTAATTCATAGGCGATTTGACTCACCGATTTACCCTGGTCAAATATGCGTTCTTTGGCCAAATCAATCACCTTCGCCTGAATGTATTCCTGGGCGGTTTTGCCCGTTTCTTTTTTGATCAAATCTCCAAAATAGTTAGCCGACAAATTCAATTCACCCGCGCAGTAGGTTACGTTCGGTAAGCCTATCGCCTGTGGTTTGTCAGTCTGAAAATAATCATTCAATACTGTCTCGAACCGTTCCAACGTGCCTTTGTGGGCCGTTTCCCGGGTAATGAACTGCCGATCATAAAACCGGGTGCAATAACCCAGAAACAGCTCAATCGTGGCGACAATCAGCTTTTTAGAGTGCTTATCGATGGCATGTTCTAATTCATACTCCACTTTAGAAAAGCAGTCCAGCACGATTTGCCGTTCCCGGTTCGATAAATGCAGCGCTTCATAGAATTGGTAGCCAAAGAAACTATACTCCTGAATATGCCGACCCAGGGCTGTACCATGAATCAAATCAGGATGAAAGACCAGGGCGTACCCTTTAGGCTGATAGGTTTCTCCATTACTATTCACACCGGCTATCTGTCCCGGAGCCATAAAAACCAGGGTTCCTTCCTGGTAATCATAGGTATGCCGACCATACACCATATCTCCACATTTGACATCTTTCAGAAAAACGGTGTAAAAGCCGAAATACATCCGGGAGCCCTGCCGTGGATCGGCCTTTGACAGATCAACGACACTCACTAAGGGGGGTAGGGTTTCATTGTTGTTGAAGGCGTTGTAATCGGCAATTGTCTCGAATCGTCGCAGGGTATCCATAGCACGGTTGGTTTATCACTTATCAAATTTACCCTTTTACGAACACCCTTCCTGATGGGTAAACCTTAATCAGTGATAATGGTAGTAATACCCGTAATCTGTATACCATCCGAGCCAGAAAATGCTCGGACCTTTGTCCCATAAAACTAAACAACGTATGGAAAACGTAACCTTAAACAACGGAGTCGAAATGCCCCTCCTCGGGTTTGGCGTATTTCAAGTGCCAGATCTGGCTGAATGTGAACGTAGTGTGCTGGATGCCATCGCTGCTGGCTATCGCCTGATCGATACGGCAGCTTCCTACGGCAACGAAGAAGCGGTAGGACAGGCCATCAAAAAAAGTGCGGGTCCCCGGGAAGAGCTATTCATTACAACCAAGCTCTGGATTCAGTCCGATGGTTACGAGGGTACCAAGAAAGCCTTCGACGCTTCCATGAAAAAGCTGCAACTGGATTATCTGGATCTGTACCTGATTCACCAGCCCTTCGGCGATGTATATGGCGAATGGCGAGCCATGGAGGAGTTGTACAAAGAAGGCAGAGTTCGCGCCATTGGCGTCAGCAATTTCCAGCCCGACCGGCTCATTGACCTGATTATCCATAACGAGATCGTACCGGCGGTCAATCAGATCGAAACCCATCCCTTTCATCAGCAGATCGACGCGCATCAGTTTCTGCTTGATAATAAAGTACAAATAGAGTCATGGGGTCCCTTTGCGGAAGGCAAAAATGAGCTGTTCCATAATGACCTGCTGCGCTCCATTGGCGAGAAGTACAACAAATCCATTGCGCAGGTAGTGCTACGGTGGCTGACCCAGCGGGGCGTAGTAGCTATTCCCAAGTCGGTTCGGAAAGAGCGCATGGAAGAGAATTTTAATAGCCTCGATTTTACATTGAGTGCCGACGATATGGACACAATCAAAACGTTGGATACCAACGCCAGTCTATTCTTTGATCATCGCGATCCGGCTATGGTCAAATGGCTGGGCGAACGTAAGCTTGCTTAATTATTCAACACAAGGACCAATACTATGCGTATCCGAAACCTTTTAATGACCGTCACCGTAGCCAGCCTGTCTTTTAAAACGCTGGCACAAAACGCGCCTATCTTTCCAAAAGGAGAATTAGCAACCACCAAAACCCACGTGGGCGATGTTTGGCTAAGTGAGGTTAGCGGACCTGACAGCACCTTCGCCTTCAGCATTGCCCAAGCTGTTTTTGCCCCCGCTGCCCGACTCGACTGGCATTCGCATCCGGGCGGCCAAATTCTCCTGTTTACCGACGGAGAAGGCTACTATCAGGAGCGGGGTAAGCCCCGACAAACCATTCATAAAGGGGAATTAGTAAAATGTCAACCAGGTGTGGAGCACTGGCACGGAGCCACGCCGACTAGTGGCGTTACGTACCTGGCAACCAGTCCGGCAAAAGGAAAAACGATCTGGTTC
>CAXVWN010000305.1:0-33968 GCA_964263725.1 Spirosoma sp. | reverse complement strand
ATGACCTTCTCTACTGGCTACTGTCTGAAAATGGCGATACAAGCCTGTAGCCTTAAGTTCAAGCAAAATTTCGTGGTGTTTTAGAGGGGCAGCATTCTGGTATGCTGTCCACAACTCGTTCTTACCAGTTGATAAATTTTGAACCGTCGGCATGATTAACAGGCTTTTAACTTGCTTTTGTTGATCAGATAACACTATTTTGTGCCGTCAACACAAGTAATTGTGTTGCAAATATAGGTTTTCTATTATTCAATCATAATTTTTAAGAAATAATTTTACAAAAAATTATGGATATAGCCATTAGAGTCAAAAAAGCACTCTTTGATAAGGGGTGGACGCAAAAGAAACTTTGCGCAGAACTTAACATTACAGAGACAGGTCTGAAGTATACTATGGACAACAACAGTTGGAAAGTAGAGACTTTAGATAAAATCTCAGGTTTACTTGGGTTATCTATAACTTATTTTCTTGTCGAAAACGAGGAAAACTTAGATTCAAAATTCAGGTCAAATAGTAATGGAGCGTTCGGAGAGCATGTTATTGAGGAGCTAAAAGCAATGTTTGAGGAGGAGATCCGGGCAAAGAATCAGCAGATTGCTGGCCTGCAACGAACGGTGGACGTTTTAGTGGGAAAGTCTGAGGGTGCCTTCGAGGATCACCTCTCTACTGTAATGTCTGATTTTAATGGAACCTATAACGAGTATACCGAGATGGTTGGATCCGTCTTGAGTGCTATGATGTTAAAGCCCACTAAAAAATCAGCCTTTTACACTAGCAGAGCCGAGGGCGCGTCGTTTTCTTTTAAAGAGAACCTAGTGGTCAACAAGTAGTTACGGTAGAAAGGGACATAAGCCTCTCTCTCTGCTGAGAGCCTTTCTTAACTAATTGATTGTTACCGAGCCGCACCCTTAAAAGTGCGGCTTTTTTCGTTTGAATTTCCGCGTTGACTGCTTTAAAATACAGTTTTAATCCGGTTATAGTTATACATCGGGTTACATTTAACACTAATGCTGCTGGTTTACTGGTAGTTCACATTAGCAGGGTTCTGAGGTCCATTTTCCGTCGCTTCTTGAGCATTCGATTTGAGTAGCTGGAAATGGCGCCGAGGAACCTCCCCCCGGAAAGCTAATTACGCAGCATCCTACCTGAACGGCCGCGAAAGGTATGCCCAGGGCCAAGCTTTTAATTAGGCTTTTTAGTACTAATTTACTTCGGCGAATAGACTTCTTTGGTTTTTTCATGGCAGCATTTATTTAACAAACGTAAGCATTAACCTATTACGGGTATTGGATACTTCAGCCGTAACAAAGACTTGTTTTGTTGATTCACTTGCTTTTAGTGTATCGGCCTGTAAAATGGCACGAGCATATCGGTAAGCACCACTTACTGAGTCAGCTAACTCTTTTATTGATGTATTATTGGCGTAAACAAATATACCAGCCGTTGTCGTAAACGATACGTCAACGATTCCAGCTCGTTCAGGCAAACGGGCTAATACAATAGTACGATCTTTACCATCAGCTTTTAACTGAATTTTGTTGTTTTTGGCCAGCGTTAACAGTGTATCATCTGCCTGACTTACGTCGGGGTCTATGAGTGTCGAACAGCCTGTTAGCCCGCTCAGCAAGATATAAAGCAAGTAGTATTTTGATTTCATTTTGCGCCTAATAATAAAGCGATGGGAGCCACGAGAGCCGTTAACGATGCATCATAGGTAAGTGATATGTACGGTGCTATTTTGGGGTGATCCCGTACAATGAGTGGACTGCTATCGGCTTGTTTGAACAGAATCCACCCCACATTTAAGCGTATTGATTGCATAAAATTTAGACGAGAATCTTTGGCGAGTACAAGCCCATTGTTAAAATCAAAAAATGATCTTTTTTTATTGGGGTAATAAAAGGGTGCTCGAAAACCAACGCCAAATACAACGTTACCAACACCTGTTGCGGGTTTAATATCCTGCTTTGTATCAGATGAAAACATAACAGGTGCTATACCAGCGAATAGACTGGTTCGCATTAAGAATTGCCGTCCAAAGTTAAAATGCTCGGCTAAATCTATATTATCATTAACAGGCACAACATATAAATGAGCGGCTAATGTGCCAAACAACGCTTTAGGCAGGAATGAATACCCTGCTCCAAAATCCAGTTTTACATAATCAGAAAACTGAGATTGTGTACGCACCGAAACAGCTTGTTGTTTATCATCAGATGCGTGGGGGTCTGAAAAACGTCGCACCAACAGGCAGTAATTTCGGTTCGCCAGAAAGAAATCTTTAGGCTGTATACCGGAAATAATCTCTGCGGTGTTTGTCTGACCAGCCAATGTAGATGAAGGTCTTTCCCAACTGCCTATTGGTATATAATCTCGGGATACCTTGTCGCCGGGTATAGCCGGACACCGCCCTTCTTTGTAGAAAGCGTATAGATTGTTTAGTGGAGTATAATCGACAGCATCAGGCACCTCCGTTTTAAATAATAGCCGCACACCAAAAGGAACGGGAGCTTCATCTTTCACAATTCCGTTTTTTAGATCAAGGTCAATAACCAAGGCCCCAGGGAACTGCGATGATATATGTTGCGCTAGAGTGCAAGTCGAAAAGGTTAACAACAGAAGCAGAAAAGCTGCCTTCATAAGAAATGGCCAAAGTCAAACTAAATTTGAAACGATGCAATACACCATATATTTACTGGCAAAAAAAACGGGAATTTTACTGTTTTATCTATCAGTAAATACACTTTAAATGAAACCTACTCAGGTCATAAAAAAGCGCTACCATTACCCCGGCGGTAGGAAAACTCAATACCAAATCAGGAGATAAGTAGGTGGTGGGTGCTTTAGCCTATGTATCCTGCTTCACCTCACTTTTTTTGGTATGCCTAGCGTTATTCAGGTTGGTATAATTGGCTTTGGCTTGTCGGGGCGCTATTTCCATGCCCCGTTTCTGTCTGTTAATCCACGATTTCGTCTAAAAAAAGTAGCCAGTAGCCGCCCCGATGCGGTTCGCCAGTTCGATGCGTCGATTGAGTGGGTGGCTACGCCCGATGAGCTATTCGCCGACCCAGCCATTGATCTCGTCTTTATTTGTTCGCCCAACGAAACACATGCCGAGTACGCCCGGAAAGCGCTGGAACATAGAAAACACGTTGTTGTCGAGAAACCGTTTGCTCTTTCCGAACCCGAAGCCACTGAGTTGCTGGCACTGGCGCAACGGCAGGGATGTGTGGCCACGGCTTACCAGAATCGTCGGTGGGATTCCGATTTTCTGACCGTCAAACGTTTACTGGCCGACGGCTCATTAGGGACGCTTATTGATTACGAATGTCGGTATGACCGCTTCTCGCCCGTACCGCCCAATTCCCAAAGCTGGAAAGAACAGCCGGGTGCGGGCCGGGGCAACCTCTACAACTTAGGCCCGCACTTACTCGATCAGGCGCTGCATCTATTTGGCAAGCCCGATACGGTACAGGCCACCCTCCGCATCATTCGCCCGAATAGCCACGTCACCGATTATTTTGACATAAAGCTAGGCTATGTCGATACGATTGTCCGAGTTGAATCCAACCTGTTGGTCTATCACAATCAGCTACGGTACAGCGTGCACGGCACCGGCGGTTCGTTTATAAAAGGCGGTTTGGATGTGCAGGAAGAACGGCTGCGACAGAACGAGTTGCCCAATCAGGAAGCCTGGGGCACGGAGCCTCAGGACCGTTGGGGAACGCTTTACCGGGACAACCAGAGCGAATTAATTATAAGTGAATCAGGAAATTATGCTCCCTTTTACGATAACCTTTACGACGCCATTGTGAACGGGGCCGAACCTGCCGTTACGCCCGCCGATATTCAGCAACTTGCCCGCGTCATTGATTTAGCGCTGGAAAGCAACCGCACACAACGCACAATGCCCTTTTCGATATGACCAATTACCGCTGGCGAATCGTTGTCCTGCTGTTCATCGCTACAACTATAAACTACTTAGACCGGCAGGTTATCAGCCTGTTAAAACCTACTTTAGAAACTGATTTCAACTGGTCCGAAACCGATTATAGTCATATAGTCATGGCGTTTCAGGCGGCTTATGCGCTCAGTTACGTTGTCTTTGGCCGACTGATCGACAAGATCGGGACCAAACTTGGCTATACGATTGCCGTTTCTTTCTGGAGCATAGCCGCCGTTCTGCACGCACTGGCGACCAGCACGTTTGGGTTTGGCGTTTACCGCGCGTTGCTGGGTTTGGGCGAAGGCGGAAATTTTCCGGCGGCCATAAAAACCGTAGCCGAATGGTTTCCGAAGAAGGAACGGGCGTTGGCAACGGGCATTTTCAACTCCGGCACCAACATTGGCGCTGTCATTGCTCCCATTATGGTTCCCTGGGTGTTGGGGAGCTATGGCTGGCAGGCCGCTTTTTTACTGACGGGACTTATTGGTTTCGTCTGGCTTTTTTTCTGGTGGTGGAATTACGAAAGTCCACAGCGGCACAAAAAACTACCCGCCGAGGAACTGCTCTACATTACCAGTGATGCCGACACCAGCGAAGGCGGTGCGATACGGTGGCTCGACCTGATAAAATACCGGCAAACCTGGGCGTTCATTTTAGGCAAATTATTGACCGATCCGGTCTGGTGGTTTTTCCTGTTCTGGCTACCCTCCTACCTGAGTTCGTCGTTCAATCTTGACCTTAAAAAACCCAGTTTACCCCTCATTTTTGTGTATACGGCGGCTACACTCGGCAGCGTGGGTGGCGGCTACCTGTCCGGGTACTTCATTCGCCGGGGCTGGAGCATCAACCGGTCCCGAAAAACGGCGATGCTGCTCTATGCGTTTTGCATTGTGCCCATTGTGTTGACCCGCTACGCTACCAGCATCTGGGAAGTCGTCGGGTTGCTTAGCCTGGCCGTTGCCGCTCACCAGGCCTGGAGTGCCAACCTGTTTACGCTCGTTTCGGATATGTTTCCCAAAAAGGCGGTTAGCTCGGTCGTGGGTCTTGGGGGAATGGCGGGTTCGCTGGGCGGGCTTTTCTTCCCCATTGTGGTTGGGGCTTTACTGGATACGTACAAAGCTGCGGGTGCCATTACCATTGGCTACAATTACCTCTTCCTGTTATGTGGTAGCGCCTATTTGCTGGCCTGGTTGTGTATTCATCTGTTCGCCCCCACCATGAAACCGATCGAATCGATGGAACAATAGAACCGCACCGGCGGACCGGCTGATTTTTATGATTGTGCTGGCTATTGATGATTTACCAGGGTCAAAAGATTCGCACTTGGAGTGTGAGACTATAGGTATCTTAAGTAATCACGCAGAATTAGAATGTATTATTTATTGCCATCGTATGACCCCTTCAGGGTCACATGTTTATAGAAAGCCGTATTTGCTATAAACATGTGACCCTGAAGGGGTCATACGATGGCCGTAAATTATGTCATTTCCGAATTCGATCCGTAAATCCGTTCAACTATTTCCTGCAATATTGCGCCCTGTTCTGCCGTACAAACAGTCGACGGTTTACCCTGACAGGCATCCAGAAAAGCGGCTGTATTCTTTACCTGTATGTCAACTACTTCGAGGTACGGAAACTGAATATCAGCCAGTTCGCCCGCTACTTCGGTATGCAGCGTAAACGGAAAGAGCTTAACGCCACCCTTGCTACCAAAGAGTTCGAGATTCCGATCTTTGTCGGCCTGCGTATTGAGCGCAAACGATGCCGATAGCATAATGGACGCTTTGTTCGGAAACGAGAGATAAGCCGTTGCGGCATCTTCGACCTCAAATGTCCGGGGATTCCAGCTGCCCATCAGCCCTTTACCACCGGCCTTCCCAATAAAATCGTATGTATTGCCAAGTACCTGACCCGGCGTAGGATAACCCAGGGCACAAAGGGCTAAATCCAGTACATGAACACCGAGATCCATTAAGGCACCACCGCCCTGCATGGCTTTATTGGTGAAATAACCCCAACCCGGAATGCCCCGCCGACGCAGGAAATGAGCTTTGATGTGATAAATATCGCCCAACAAACCATCGGCCTGGCAGCGCATAAATAACGCCCACTCGCTGGTCTGTCGAAGTTGAAAATTATAGGCTAAAGTGAGTCCTTTTTGAGCGGCTAACGTGGCCATGTCGCGCGCATTTTGGGCAGATATGGCCGGGGGCTTTTCGCAGAAAACGTGGCAATTCTGGCCCAGCGCTTCCATCGTCTGCGGATAATGCAAGTTATTTGGTGTGCAGATAATCACCAGATCAAGCGCACATTGACGATACATGTCGGGGGTATTATCGAAGGCGTCGGGAATGTCGTGTTTATCAGCCAGCGCGCGGGCTTTACCAGCATCGCGACCACACACGGCCACAATCTCGACCTGATCAGCTAATTGTTTGAGTGCCGGAATATGGTTATTATCGGCAATATTGCCCCCGCCAATAATGGCTGCTCTAAGTAAGGTCATGGTTTGTGAGTAGGCAGTACATCTATTTATTGGCCAACTTACTCACTTACCGAAGGATACACAATTATAGACAATGAAGATTTTATTGGCACCCGATAAATTTAAAGGCTCTCTTACCGCTTCGCAGGTTTGTGCCGCTATGACCGAAGGCATTCGACTGGCTTATCCAGCAGCCGACGTCGTGGCCGTGCCGATGGCCGATGGTGGAGAAGGCACGGCCGAGGTGCTAACGCAGAATACAGAAGGGAGCTGGCAACTTATTACGGTTCAGGACCCGCTTGGCCGACCCATCGAAGCGGGCTACGGTATTTCCGGCGACAAGACAACGGCCTTTATTGAGATGGCTCAGGCATCGGGATTACGACGCCTGACGACATCGGACCACGACCCGTTTCTGGCAAATACGTTTGGCACGGGTGAGTTGATTGCTGACGCCATCGGTCGGGGCGTGGAGCGAATTGTTCTGGGAATTGGCGGTAGCGCGACCAATGATGCCGGAACGGGTATGGCGGCCGCGTTAGGCTGGCGTTTTTTGGATGAGACTGGTCATGAATTACGTCCTTGTGGCGGAAATCTTTCTGAAATTCAGACGATTATCCCTCCTCATTCACCTTGGAAAGGATTGGTTGATGTGGCTTGTGACGTCACAAACCCGCTGGTTGGCCCAAAAGGAGCCACGTTTATTTATGGCCCTCAAAAGGGCGCGAAACCGGCTGATTTGCCGGTCTTAGATGCGGGCATGAGCCATTGGGCAGCGGTTGTTCAAACACAGTTTGGCATTGATTTGGTCGATATGCCCGGTGCAGGTGCTGCGGGTGGATTGGGAGCCGGAGCGGTTTTGTTTCTGAAAGGCCATCTGACCGAAGGCGTTAAGCTGCTCATTAAACACACCCAACTAGTCGAGAAAATGGCCGGTGCTGACCTGGTGCTAACTGGAGAAGGTCGCCTTGACAACCAGACGTTGCAGGGCAAACTCATAGCGGGTATCACCCGATTAGCGAATGAGCAAGCCATTCCGGTAGTGGCTCTGTGTGGTTCCCTGCAACTTGCTCCTGACGAACTGGTTGCGCTGGGACTAACCAGTGCGTTCTCCATCATGCCCGGTCCCGCGAGCTTAGACGATGCTTTAGTCAATGCCGCTGACTATTTGACACGAGCTACATTTCAGGTAATACGGTTGATGTTGAGGTAAACTATAATTTACTTTTTCGCTCTACCCTAAACGGCAAACAGGGCATTCCCAAACAGTTGAAAAACTCATAGGCCCCCATATCCACACGCCCGCTCTGGATACGGGGGTTTCCAGCTAGATCGGTAGTGGGTAAGCCAGACGTATTGAGGTCTCCGGCATTGATCGCCGGGCTGCTGGATTTCAGGCGAAAATCGCCGTTAGTGGCATCTACGAAAAGCGGGTCAGTATGGAGGTTGCCTGTGCCGGGGTAGCCGCCCTGGATGAGGGAATAGGTAGCTGATAGTACACTCAAATCGGAGCTGCCTGAAAGGCTCAACTTGATTAGAGATGAATCGGGAGATGAGTTTTGCCAGATTAAAGAGTTAATAAGATTCGTCTCATTAGCATGGTTTATCGAGGGATTGTGCGTGAATCGTTCCTGTATATTGTAGAACACTCCCCCTGAAATAGTGGCCGAATTTTTTGCGAACGTGCAGTTGACAAATGTTTGCTCAGTTGTATTATCATCGGAATGACTGAAAACGGCTCCGCCGTAACCAGCCTGATTAGCGGTAAAGACACAGTTTCTGAAGATAGATCGAGAGCCGGAATTGTCAATGGCACCCCCTCCCCCTACAACATAGCTGCCGGAGACGGTAACATAGTTATTACTAAAAATACAATTCTCTACCAGTAAGTTGCTCGTTCCGGAAACAATTGATCCGCCTGTGTAGGAGGCCTGATTTGATAAAAAACTACATCGTCGGATTATTAAGGAACTCTGCTCTGATGAGGGGTTCTGGTTTGAATTGCCAACATAGCGGTTCGAAATAGCTCCTCCTTCGTCAGCCCCTGCATTCGCTAAAAAAACACAGTCCTCAATGACAGTTGTAATAGTTCCTCCCAATGTCTGAGGAGCGAAAGCCCCCCCGGATGCCGCTTTATTACCAGAAAAATAACAATCTCTGATGGTCAGGTTACCTTTAGCATTATGCCTGGCTGTTATCGAAATTGCCCCGCCAGCGGCAAAGCTCAGAAAACAAACATTATTAATGAACCGGCAATGGGTGATAGAAATTGTAAGTGTCGTATCTGATACATCTACATTTATACCGGCGCCTGCCGTCTGATTAATAAACTGCCCATCGCGGATGGTCAATCCATCAAATGTAAAAGTCTGGCTAACGTTTTTTAGAACAATAACGTGTTGGCTATTGTCTGACGCGTATCCTTCAATTCCAATATCGCCAGAAAGAATGGTCTCATAAACGCCATTAACCCGCTGCTTCAGTGTAGTCTCGGTTCCCGAAAATCCGCCGTAAACGGATACGCCCGATGCAATGCTGAATGAGGCTGTTCTGTCGGTTGTCGTGGTGGGCCTATACGTTCCGGCGGCTACCCAGAATTGGGTTCCGGCAGATGCAGTAACGACACGGTTGGGCAACTGAGTGCTGGGTAGCGCATTAGTCCAGGACGAGCCTGAGGTATTGCCTGCGCCTGAGGGAGTCACATAAATAATGGGTTGGGTAAAGGCGGACAAGGAGAGAAATATACCAAAGAAAAACAGAGAAAATTGTTTCATGAAGGCTAAAAGCAGGCAAGTGGCAATGGGTATACAGGGAGCAAAAATTATGCCCTATGTTAATTAACAGGGCGAAACGGTGATACACGACAAGCCGTAGATGGTCAAATAGCGGATATGCCTGTCATTTGCTTAATCGTGCCGTATCTTTACGGAATAGTAAAGACTACCGACGCGCCACTTTCTCATGCCAAATTTAACCGCAACGACGGTTCGGCCGCACGCAGCCCGGCCTCACTTCGATGATATTTTTATGGACCTGGCGGTGAATCTGGCCAAACGGTCGCACTGCATCAAGGCGCAGGTTGGGGCCGTGTTAACCCGCGATACCCGAATTATATCCATTGGTTATAATGGGCCCCCGCCCGGGACACACAACTGCGATGAAGAATTTCCGGAGGTTGGTTGCCCACGCGATTCCAAAGGGTCGTGTTCGCTGGCCCTTCACGCAGAGCAAAATGCCATTTTATATGCCGCTAAAAATGGGTCCGAAATTGAGGGGTCAACCATTTATGTGACGCTATCGCCCTGCATTGCCTGCGCCCGGATTATTTACAGCATGAAAATCGCGCGGGTTATTTTTCTCCATTCCTATGCTGAATATAAGGGTATTGCATCTGATGAAGGGGTCGATTTTCTGCGCCGATTTGGTGTAACTGTCGAACGCTATGTGCCGATTAATGGGGTTACGTTGTTATCTGAACCGCCAGTGTCCAAAAAGAAGGTATGAATATACTGGCGCACGGCTCTCTCTCAAACCGACACACAGATTTACTCATTGGTAATTTTATTGGCGATTTTATCAAAGGTGATCCATCCAGTCTGCGCCATAATCTAACACCTGGCGAAATTGCCGGGGTTCGCGTACATAGGGCGATTGACTCGTTCACCGATGCGCATCCCGACGTGGCAGCGGTGCGTACTTTGCTCCATCCCAGATGTCATAAATATGCCGGGGCCGCCGTGGATATTTTCTTCGACCATTTTTTGGCCGTAAATTTCGAGTCACTTACGGGTGAATCGCTGCCGGAATTTGTCCGTTACTTTTACGAGACGTTGCAAGAAAATCGGGCTCGTTTGCCAGCGAGTGCGGCTCACATGGCCGACTACATGATTAAACAGGATTGGCTCACCAATTATCAGTCTATCGACGGTATTGACCGTTCGCTGAAGGGTGTTTCCCGTCGAACGGCGTATCCATCAGGATTAGATACGGCCATTGAGGATTTGGAACGCTACTACGACGAAATCGGCGAACATTTTATTACCTTTTGGCCTACATTAGTCCAACACATCCAGCAAACACGTATTGATTTATTACCACTAGTATGAACAAGAAAACAAGTCTTTTTTCATTCGCCCTTGTGGCGATACTTCTTTCAGTATTGATTACTCAGATTAGCTGGAAAAAAGCTGAGCCCTGGAGCCCTGAACAATTGCTCGAACCAGCTGACTTAGCGGCTACTATTGGCAGTACAGACGCGAAAAAGCCACTTATTATCAGCATCGGTCCAGCAGCTACGATTAAGACATCCGTGGGTGTTGGGCCAGCCGGAGAAGCGGAGAATCTGGCCAAATTAGAAAAGCTGCTGAGCAAGGAGCCGAAAGATCGGGCGATTGTGATTTATTGTGGGTGTTGCCCATTCAGTAAATGTCCCAATGTTCGCCCAGCGTTCACAAAGCTCAATGAAATGGGCTTTACCAACCACAAGCTGCTGAATATCCCCAAAAACCTGAAGACCGATTGGCTCGATAAAGGGTATCCGGCCATTGACTAAATGTAAATGTATCCACGAGCTTTAGCCCGTGTTTAGTTCTTGACAAACACGGGCTAAAGCTCGTGGATACATTTAGTCATTAAGTACGGCATCCTCAACGTGGGATATAGCCGGTCGCTTCCGCCAGAACCAGTAAAAAGGCAAGCCCGTGGCAATCAATCCAAGGCCCGTCAGTGCTTCGCGGGGTTGATTAATGAGTGTCATAATGACCAGTAAGGCGCAGCAACCACAGAAAAAGGCTGGTACTATTGGATAAGCAATAACCCGGTAAGGACGATGTAAATCGGGTTGTTTATGGCGGAGTAAAATTACGCCCAGAGCCGTTGCCCCGTAAAAAATAAACGACGCAAAGACCAGCATATCCGTGAGTTGATCGAAGCTGCCGGACCAAACCAACACACAAGACCAAAGACTTTGTAGCAGTATGGCGACCGAAGGCGTTTTATAACGGGGATGAATGATAGCGACCGATTTAAAAAACAATCCGTCGCAGGCCATAGCATAGAAAATCCGGGCGGGCATCAGAATAGAGGCATTGGTAGAGTTTGATGTCGTCACTAAAATCAGTACCGAAATAAACGTCGCTCCGGCCCAGCCAGCCGCCTGTCGCACCACTTCAACAGCCGCAATTTTGCCGGGTGTGCTGGCCAGATGAGCCAGAGCGTCAATGGGTAAAACGTACAGATAAACTGTGTTTAGCAGTACATAAATACCCACAACGATGCTTGTTCCTACGCCAAGGGCGATTGGCAAACTACGCTGTGGATCTTTGATTTCTTCGCCGATGTAGCCAATTTGATTCCAGCCTTCATAGCCCCAAAATGCCCCCAGCGATGCGACAACCAACGAGCCGAGCAGACTGCGGTTGGGGTTCGTAACGTGTTCCTGTACCGACTGTGTCAGGTTGTTCATACTCCCAGATTCGGACTGAAAGCCAAGTACGGCAATGACCGCAACCGCCACAAAGACCAGGTAAATCAGGATTCGGCTGAGACCTTCGGCAAACGACACGCCCCGGTAATTAATCCAGCTTAAAAAAGCGATAAGCGCGGTGGCAACACCCTTGACGACAATCTCGACAGACTGTCCGCCTGAACCCGTTAAGGCCACCAGCGATTGGCCAAAAATGTAGGCAAGGGCAGCAATCGTGGCAGTTCTCATGACCGTAAACGCCCCCCAGCCATACATGAAAGCAAAAAGGCGGCCATATACTTTTTTAAAATAGACGTACTCGCCCCCCGATTGTGGAAACATACCCGCCATTTCGGCATAGGTTAGCGCCCCGGCCAGACTAATGAGTCCCGCCATGATCCAACAGGCCAGCACCAGAAGCGGAGATCCCAATTCAGCCGCCATCGGGGCCACCTTTTTAAAAACACCTGACCCAATAATGCCACTGACGACTAATAAAATAGCCGAGCGTAATCCAAGCGTACGAGCGAGTTTTGCCATCTGAATTTATTTGGCTTTCTGCGTGAACTAGCAGCACTAAATTTTACAAAACTGTAATGATACCGAATAATTAATTATAATCAGACTGATTTATAAATGATTGCATTTGTTTAGGTAGGCAAGCAATGCGGGCATGAAATGCATCATACCTTTATAAGCAAGCATATTAGGGGGCGTTGTGCTGAACACACGCGCCAGGCGATCGGCACAGGCAGGCCGCTCCATAACTTCATTCGCCAGTAGATTCTGGTAGGTATGAATACCGAACAGGATGGCGCCCGACTTGGGTAGACGGGTGAGAGTTTGCCGTTCAATACGGATATACAGCTTTTCGCCAATAGTTTCAGGAGTTAGACTGGGGAGACTGTCGGCAAGGAGTTGGTCGAGAACGGGCGTGTGGCGGCTCGTCATATCCAATTGATCCGTTACTTTCACGCTCCAGTTTAACCGCCAAACCGGACGGCCCACGGGCAACCGTTCCATAAGTATCTGAGCGGCTCGCATCATGGGTTCCACCATTGGGACAATCGGCGCGTGAATTTGCCAGAACGGAATCCCTAGTTTCTCGTCCAGACACCAGCCATTACCAAAACAGAGCTGCCCAGCCACCAGTACGGCCTCATTTCCAGCCAGCAAAACGAGATCTTCCTGCACCTGCCGACCCACCCAATCGAGCGGTTCGAAGGGCAGTGTTGCCGCATCGCCAAATGTAAACGTTATCTCTTCGTTCAGTAAATGGTTGTGCCAATACCATTGGCTACCTTCCTGTTTCAGAGTAAACCGGTTGGGCGAGAACTGCGCCAGATTGGTTAACACCGTTTCCAATACTTCCCATTGGGCTGTTTCGTGGTCTGGTAATGCCTGAAAATAATATCCTGGCCATGCAGTCAGCAACTGTCGTTTCAGCGAAATTTCTTGCTGGTAATGCTCATCTACGTCAATAAGTCGGTCGCTTTCAGAAAAGGGAACGGTTCCCATTTTCTCGTTAAACTGCTGGCCGAAAGGGAAATAAGGAAGCATTGATGATGTATAGTGTTGTAACTTTTATTTTCTAGCTAGGATTAGAGTGATTTTTTGTCATTCCGAGGATCGAGGAATCTTATAGTCAGGAAATTACAAGATTCCTCGATCCTCGGAATGACAAAAGCAAAATAGGCTTAATACTTAGATGTGATACTAAGTTAAAACCCGTCACATTGAGCATTAAATATCTGATAAACATCCTCTCATGAAAGAAGCTGCAAGCCCAAGCCTGCTCCATCGGTTGGGCGCATGACGCCATCCTCAACCAGAAAACCACCCGACACAATGTCCTCCGCTAAGTCGAAACTGCCGTCAAGGTCCAGGTAACGCGTATTCGGACAGGCAAATGCTGTGTGAAGTGCCGCAGCGATACTTATACGACTCTCGTCGTTGCAACCCCAAAACAACGAGATATTGGCTGGCCGGGCAATGGCGGCAATGTCCAGCGCGGCCCGAATGCCTCCGCATTTCATCAGTTTGATGTTGAAAATACCAAATGGCTGCGGTTGATGGGCCAGTTTCAAAGCCATTTCAGGACCTTTCAGCGATTCGTCGGCCGCTAATACCTGCCGAATCTCATTGGGCAATAACAGTAACTCACGCTCCATGCCAACGGGCAACGGTTGTTCAATCAATTCCACATTGGCCGTGCGGGTCATTGTCAGAAAACGCTGTAAATCAGCCAGCGAATACCCTTGGTTGGCGTCAACGCGAATGGTCATATTGCGGCCGTAGATTTCCCGAAGCTTTAGAATACGCTCACTATCTTCGGACGCATCCAGGCCGGTTTTGACTTTCAACACCCGAAAACCAAGACTATAATATTCGGCGGCTTCGGCCATTGTATCGTCCACGTTCATGATGCCGATGGTTACAGAAGTGGGCAAAGACTGAATCTTCTGACCGTAAAACTGCACTACCGGAATGCCCAAAAACTGGCCAAACGCATCGTGAAGCGCAATATCTAAGGCGGCCAGCGTACCCGGTCTGCTCGGAAATTGTTGGCGTGCTTCGTCAATCAGGCTATAAAAATGGCGGATATCACGCCCGACTAATCCCGACAGCCATTCACTTTGCAGATTTTGTAATGTCTGTTCCGGTGATTCACCGACAACTTCAAACGAGGGATTGGCGGCCCCAAGGCCAATAAGACCATTCTCAAGTTCAATCTCCAAAAATATATTCTCGACATCCGATGTTGTCTGGTAAGCAATCGTATACGGCTTGGTCAGAGCCAGATTCCGGCGATAGGCCCGAATTGATTTAATGCGCATGGGCCGAATTGAGTAGAGATTGGAGGATTGGCAAAATAGAGTCAACACCTTCCTGCAAAGGCAGTAATACAGGAATTTTGAGTTGGTCGGCAAATTGTTTCTGGTAAGCAAAAGCTTCCTCCAGGGTACAATCTTCTGTATTGAGGGCCAGGGCAATAACGTCTGATCCATAGGCACGAATCAAGGCAATTTCTGATTCTATCGGCTGAATTTTACCCCAGGCCGGGTCGTGGTCGTAATAAATCCGCTTGGGTGCGTGAACCAGTACAACATGCCGGGCCTTTCCCGATACCAAAAACTCTGAACCGCAGGGGCCGCTGGGATTTCGGAGGGCGGCTTGTCCTTCAATCAACAAAACATCGGCTCCGGTTTCGCGCCAGCAGGAAACAAGGGCATGCTCCAACTCGCCCGATACAAAATCGTTGAGTGTCGAATCAAAAACGAAGCCGTAGTTTCCGCCTTGTAGCCAACCCGTTTGGCCGGTAAAAATCATCTGAGCATTTAGATTGTGGCGACCGCAGGCTTCCCGAATCAGGCGGGCCGTTGTGCGTTTTCCCAGCGCGCAATCAGTACCCAGAACGGCAATAATCGGCGCGGTAATGGTATTGATTTCCCCCGTCCAGAAATGCAGTTCGTTTCGGGGTTTTGGGCGTCGCACATCAATCAGTTGCCCGCCATATTGTTGAGCCAGAGCGACTATGTCCGGTTTGTCATTCAAAAATTCATGAAGACCATTAACGATTGACAGCCCATTTTCGAGCCCATGTTTAATGTCGGTCAGCATCGTTGGCGGCAAAATGCCCCCGTTCGTTGCAATGGCGACAATGGCGTAGGAAACGGGACCGGCCAGCGCCAACGCCTGGCTAACGGATGCAAAGACCGGAATGTCCCGAACGCGTCCATCCAGTACGACACCCGCGTCCTGCCCGGCGGTTGGTTCATCGACCACACCAACAATGGTGTACCGCTCCGTGCCACGAATCAGGCCGTGGGCCGTTTTGGCAAACGGTGTACTCAATAGGCCATCGGTGAGCAGAATGGCTCGATTACTCATAAGATGATAATGCTTATTTTTCCATTAAAAATATGTTTTTGTTCTTATAATTGGCGCATGTTTGAAACATAATAAGGTAAATATTAAAAATATAGAATAATATTCTTTTTGAGTTGTAATTTGACTTGTTGAAACGAGTCCAATACGCTACGGCTATCTGTTGAGCGTACTCATCGCGACATCAACGAATAGGCTCAATTTCTACCAATACCCACCAAAACCGTTCTATTATGACCGCTACATTACGCTATCTACTGGTTTGGTTATTGATTGGGCAGTTCAATGCTCAGGCGCAAACGGTTGGTCAGCCGCTGGCCCTTCGCCTGAAAACACTCGACTCCGCGCTAACGGTACTCCACGATCAGGCGATGTTCAATGGCGTTGTACTGGTGGCTGAAAACGGGGTTGTACGGTATAAAAAAGCACTCGGCACGGCCAATATTTCGACAAACGAACCCTTAACAACCAAATCAGCCTTTAATCTGGCATCGGTCTCGAAGCAGTTTATCGCGATGATGATCATGCAGTTGCAGGAACGGGGCAAACTGCGTTACGATGAACGGGTACGGACGTATCTGCCTGATTTTCCGTTTGATACCATCACCGTCCGGCATCTGTTGAACCATACGTCGGGTCTGCCCGAGTATTTCGATCTGGCGCAGCAATACACGGGGCCGCTCGATACGCTCACCAATGCCGGGATGCTTCAGTTGCTGCACGACCATAAGCCACCGCTAGTTTTTCAACCCGGCGACCGCTGGGAATACTGCAATACCGGCTATGTGTTGTTGGGCTCTATTATTACCAAACTGGCCGGAATGCCCGTCGAAACGTTTTTCGACCAGAACATTGCGCGGCCGCTTAAGCTGAAGAACACCTATATCTATTACCTCAACAGCAGCACGACGCCCCGCAATCGGGTCTACGGTTTTCAACGGGCAAACGGCAAAAACGAACTTAATGACCTGATTCGGATTGATGGCGTGATTGGTGATGGCAATGTTTATTCATCCGCCGAAGATTTGTTGATATGGGATCAAGCATTGTATGGGGAGAAATTGGTTAAAGCCAGTACCCTGCGCGACGCCTTTACACCCGTTATGCTCAATTTCCACAGCAACGAACCGGGCAAGACCTATCCGTATGGGTTTGGCTGGATGATTGAGGAGGGCGGTAAGGTGTTGAAACATACGGGTAGTTGGACTGGTTTTCGGACGTTGATCGTTCGATACATTGATAAAAAACAAACCCTGATCGTGCTCACAAGCGGGACGAATGCCGCGGGTCGGATAGCCGATGAAATTCTGACCGGCAAACACCCACAACTACCAAAAACACAGCTAATTACCAACATCCGGCTCATTGATGGAACCGGAACGGCATCCCGTAAAGCAGCCGTGCGGCTACGAAACGATCGAATATGGGAAACGGGTGACCTAATCGCCTTCCCGAACGAGACCGTTACCGACGGGCGCGGACTTGTATTGGCACCGGGTTTTATCGACAGTCATAGCCATCATGTATCGGGGCTGAGCGAGCAACCGGATGCGTTGGCGGCTATCAATCAGGGCATTACAACGATTGTATCTGGTCAGGATGGCGGCAGTTACTCATTGGACACCCTGCAAGCGTTGTTGAAACGGCAACCGGTAGCGGTAAACATAGCGACATACACGGGTCAGGCAACGCTGCGGCAACAGGTTATGGGTGCCAATGGACTGTATCGAACGGCGAAACCCGATGAGATTGCCCGGATGAAAGCCCTGCTACGCACCGAAATGAGCAAGGGTTCGCTGGGATTGTCAACGGGTCTGGAATATGAATCCGCTTTTTTTTCCAGCCGTGATGAGGTTATACAATTAGCGCAGACAGCTGCCGATTCGGGTGGGCGATACATCAGTCACATCCGCAGCGAAGACATGATGCTGGATGATGCCGTAGACGAGATTATCCAGATTGGGCGCATAACCAAAATGCCGGTTCAAATTTCACACCTGAAAATCGCTCTCCGTGACAAATGGGGGCAATCAACCCGATTGCTGGCTCAGTTGGAGAAGGCCCGCGCCGAGGGCGTAAACATCACCGCCGATTGTTATCCGTATGATTACTGGATGTCGACCTTACGGGTGTTATTCCCGAAGCGTGATTATACCAATCTAACCAGCGCCGAATTTGCCGTAAATCAACTGTTCGATCCGTCGAAATCGGTGCTGGTACGTTTTGCGGCCAACCCGGCATATGCCGGAAAAACCGTTGGCGATATAGCCCAACTGCGGCACGAAAAGCCCGCTCAAACGCTTATGGGATTGGTGGCCGAAGCATCGGCATTTGGCACTAAAAATCCTGACGCAACGGGTGTGGAAGGGATTATGGGAAAATCAATGGATGACCCTGATGTGGCTAATTTCCTGGCGTGGCCCCACACAAATATCTGTTCTGACGGCGCCAATTATGGTCACCCGCGCGGCTACGGAGCCTTTACGCGGGTACTGGGCCGCTACGTTCGCGATCAGAAAATTATGCCGCTCGAAACGGCCATCTACAAAATGACTGCCCTGACTGCCGAACATCTTGGTCTCAAAAACCGGGGACTAATTGCGCCTGGCTACTACGCTGATTTGGTATTGCTCAATCCCGATGCGGTAACCGACAATGCTCGCATCGGCAATAGCAACGCCCTTTCGACGGGTATCGAAGCCGTTTGGGTGGCGGGAACATTGGTTTATACAGATCAAAAAGCCACGGGTGCGCATCCGGGCGTTTTGATCCGGCGCTGATAATTCCGGGGGGTCGCTTCTTATTTGACTTTAACAATCTCCCCAAAGTAGTTCATAAACACCGTATAGCTAGTCATCTTTTTGCTGCCTGGCTCAATCAACTGCATTGTTAAAGTAACGTATTTCTGGCCATTGAACGTTGGTTTGTAAATGGTCTTTTGCAGGATGGCACGCTCAATGGCTTTGTCGCTTTTAGTAAAGTACAACAAGTCATCTTTCAGTAATGTCCGCTTAAAGACTCGGCTGCCCGACCCCGATTTTTTCGTAGCCAGCACTGTAATTGCGTTGTTGAAGTAGCACCCATTGTCGGTCTGTACCGAACTGGTGTCCTGATCTAGTGTCAGCGTGACTTTTATCGACTTAGCTGATTCCTGATACGTATCGGACTTCCCTAATTTGGCAGCCTCCACCATCGACTGGCAGTTTTTGATTTTAGGTACTGTTGCCACAACTGAATCAGGCGTAGCGGTAGTGGATTTGGTGGTATTATCCTGTGCCTTTTCAGTACGGCCGCAGGCGGTTAGCAGACTGGCTACAAAAAGTATGAATAGTGTATTTTTCATTCTGCAAACTTCGTGTTTATCCCAATAAGGGAAAAAGTAATAAAAGATTCAGCAAATATTGATTGCTTTATGTTTAAACTAGTCAACTAATGGCCAGTGCCTTCCTGCAAAAACCGAATGCAATTATCATCAGCATCCCGGATATACATCTCTCGATTGCCCCAAGTTTGATTCGTCGGTTCCAGATTAATCTCTATCCCTTTTAGAACAAATTCTTGGTGTAACGTATCAATATCGTTGACAACTAGATTTACGACATGCCCGAATACGCCATCGCCAGAGAAAGATGATAAATGAATCACGACGTCATCGCGGCTAATACCCAAATAACAGGGGTCAGCCGTTGCACTATCCGGACGATTGGCAAAAACTTTTTTGAAGCCCAATTTATGGCAATAGAAATCTTCGGCTAAGACTGAGCTTGATATGTGCAAGAGAGGAATAGCCTGGTTTATCATGATAGGTCGATTGTATACGTGGGCGGCAGCTTGAGAAGTATCGCCCTTCCGGCGTCAACGCTGACTCACCAACAGGCAACTGCGTTATATCCACTCCATACCCTTCCGAAGCAGACCCAGCGTTTGCTCCTCACGGCTGCCCGTTTCAGGTTGGAAATCGTAAATCCAGTTGGCTTGCGGAGGCATACTCATCAGAATCGACTCCGTACGACCGTTGGTTTCAAGCCCAAATTTGGTTCCCCGATCCCAAACCAGATTGAACTCAACGTACCGGCCCCGGCGCAGCAACTGCCAGTTTTTTTCGCGTTCGCCAAACGGCAGATCGCGGTTTTGATGCATGAAGTGCGTATAGATTGGGGCAAAAGCGTTGCCAACATCCTGCACAAAAGCGAATAGACTGGCTTTACTCGTAGTCTCTGTGGGTTTGAGATAATCAAAGAAAATTCCCCCAACACCGCGCGTTTCCTGCCGATGTGGTATGTAGAAATAATCGTCAGCCCAGGGGTTGAACGTAGCGTAATAGGTCGGATCGTGACGGTCGCAGACAGATTTAAGAGACTGGTGAAACCAGCGGGCATCGTCCTCCACAACGTAATGTGGCGTTAAATCGATACCGCCACCAAACCAGTTATGGCCACTGCTCATCTCGAAATACCGGACATTCATGTGAATTATCGGCACCATCGGATTACGGGGATGCAACACAATAGAGACACCGGTGGCATAAAATTCGGCGGGCTCCGAGAGATTCAGTGTACGTAACGTAGCCTCCGTTGCTTCTCCATGCACTGCCGAAAAACCAACGCCCCCTTTTTCAATAACAGCTCCGTCGGTTAGTATACGCGAACGCCCCCCGCCCCCGCCCGGTCGCTGCCAGGCATCTTCCCGAAACTGGCTTCCGCCGTCAGCTTCCTCCAGCGATTGGCAGATACGGTCCTGGAGGTCCATAAAAAACGCTGTGATTGTTTCTTTGGTAATCGTCTCTTTCTGCGTCATCATGCCAGCAAAGATACAAAACGGATTACTCTGCCAGTTTAAGGGCGTAGCGTACCGGGCGAGGTTTATCAATCAATATCAACAATCCCCGCTCGGCCAATTGCCGAAGTAATTTGCCCGCCCGGTAATCAGAAATATTAATAAGCTTACCAAATTTGTCGGCCGTAATGTGGTCATTTTTACGCAGATACTGAATTAACGTCCGCGCCATGGGCGATTTAAGTAGTTCACGATCTGCCATTTCGGGCGTGATAATCAGCTTGCTTGTCGGCATCGACTTATCTTTTGCCCGAACGTAAATTGTTCGTTTCCCGGTTTCGTCCACCACATAATGAGGTTTCTCGTCGCTTTCAGGAATGGCAATAATCAGGACAAGGCGGCCATCGGGAGCCAGTGTTTCATAGCTAACCGTTAGAGCCGGTTCAACCAATCGTTCGGTGGCCTCTTCAATTTTTTCCATCTCCCGAAACTCTGATGCGACACCCACAATTTTGCCATTATCGGCAATACCGATAAGCAGGGTTCCACCTGAGGTATTAGCCAGTGCGGCCAGGGTTCGGGCAATACGATAGGCCGACGAAAGTGAACGCTTAAACTCCAGCCGGGTATGTTCCCCCTGGCCAATTAGATCATCGAGTTGATTTCGGGTCATAAACAGAGAACAATGTGCGTATATGTTTGTTGTTTTTTGACAGAAATCACTGCGTTTACAGGCATTAATTATTTAGTTTTTGTGGCAGTCAATTCCAAATAGCTGCCGTTAATATATTTCCATCACACGAAAATTTATTATTAATCTCTTTTTAATGGAAATAATAAAAATCCATTCGTTAACGCAAAAAAGCTCTTTTCATTAACAATACAGCAACGACCTAAATCAGTTGATTTATTGTATGTAAACAGTGTTAATTAGCACCACTCCTGTGCCTTCTGGACAACCCGGTTCGATACAATTGAGCTGATGATAACTGACTATGCTAACGCTTATTGATGCCATTACCAGCAACAACACTACGCGCGTCAAGCATACAATTCTTCCCTATCAGCAGGTATGCTATATTTCTATTTAGGGGCTTACTAAAAAAATTACCGATTGTGATTCTGTTCCATACCAGCCATTTATTCACACGCTATGTGGTCAAAATAGCCGCCCGTTTCAGTCCAGAATTACTAAACTTTCAGAACTTGAAAATGTAATTTTCAGCCTGTCGCCCAGTGTCAGGTGAGCCCATAATCTTCACGCGTAGGTTCGTATTACAAAGCGTTAATAACTATTTTGGTTAGTTGCTTAACCACGCGGTATTCAGCAGATTAGGCTCTCTAACAAATGAATTATTTACCTGATTGTATGGCTTTCAGAAAGACCACTTGCGTTTCAATTTAAATACGAATAAGCTGTTATACCGCGCTCCTTGTTCGTGTATAGTAGACAATATCTACGGCTATTTTTAATAAAAACTCTTTGATCAATTAATTTATTTACCAGAAAACTTTGGCATACCATCTAATTACAGGCAATATACCATCCTGACTTAAAGAATTTGTCATGTTCATTTAGGACCGAAATCGTTTGTAAACTAACCTCCGCCATACCAGGTCAAAAGAAGAAATAGCTTCGCTAATGCCTCCAACGAGATTAAGAGGTGCGACAATCTTGGCTGACCATTGCCAGTACATATGTGTTCATTATGTTTAATGAACACATATATGCGTTGTATCCGCAATAGAAACCTGGCAATTAGTCGGCGATTTATAGACAGCTTTACTGAACTAACCTTGGCTAACTAATTAAAACATGGAATACCAAAAAAGCGGACAACTTGTCCGCTTTTTTGATTATTGAATAGATATATTTTGCCAACTAACGAAACACATATAACTAGTCAGGCACATTATTCAGCCGATGGATTTAGTTTTTTCCGGCCACGTGGTTTGCCAGTATACGGCAACTTAGGGCTTTCATTGGTCAATTTCAGTTCATAACCCGTTACGCCATTATCATAATCAAATGCCTTGACAGTAAAGTTATATTTCGTTTCTGCATAATCAATGCCCCCTTTTTGCAGAATAAAAGGCAAGGAAATAGCATAACTTTTAGCACCTTGTTCTAGTTCAAACGTTCCCTCTTGTCCTTCGGAACCTGGAATCAGATAAAGCGATTTTATTTTTCGCTTACCTTCCTGCGTACCTACTTTAAACTGGTTGTTACTGGGATCTATTCCCAATTGAGAAATAGATTTGGCAGGAAATACTAATTTACCTGTTGACGAAACATAGCCAGTCACAGGTGAAGGCTTAGCGATGCTTGTTTCGCTTTTTTTCTTAGATTCACTATTCTCATCCACAGAAAAGAATCGTATTTGTTTGGCTTTCATTCGACAGTATATCTATTGTTATTGGGATACAGACAGCACAAATATAGCAAGTCTGATTTTTAAAAAAAGAAAATCTATTTAATAAGTATTGATAAGTAATAGTATACGCCGTTATTTTAATAGCCAAGGTTTGAATATTAACCAGCATGTTTCTTCATTATACTTACGTTCTGCAAATAGCTTACGCTCGTTTATTTCTTACGCCCTATTTTCTTTATTGAGAATTAGTTTGCATTGAGTTCATTTTTAATTTTATGAAAAATGAACTCAATGCAAAATTTATCACTTCCCACAAGCCGCACTCCCTGTGCAGGTTAAGCTCACAAAGAGTTCGGAACGAATTTTCCAACCCTCGTTGGTTTTGCGCCACATTGCCAAATAAACGCCCCTTATTGTTTGAATGCCATCAGGACGTCGAAACCGCCCGGTCCAATGCCCGTTTTCGGCGACAAGCGGTCCCATTGTACTGACTTGAAGACTATCCGTATTGCGAATGTATCCCAGAAAAGCAGGGTCTTTAAATTGTACGGCTACAGATGCCAGCACCGAATCGCGGCCCGATACGTGTGAGCCACTGCCCCGAGTCACCTCAATATCGGGCAGCATGGTTTGCCCAAAGGTTGTGAGGTCGCGGACCTGAATCGCCCTATTCGATTGTGCTCTCAAGGCACGAATAGCTGCCAAATCCGGCGATTCAGACACCGCTTTCCCGATATTTTTTTGTGCAACCAGGTAAGAAGGCGCTACTAAAAGGCCTACAAATAGCAGGCGGGTCAAGAAAGTCATACAGAATTAGTTCAGTCGGTAAACCGGATAACGGTTATGCGTTTTCTCGTAATAAGGCGTTTGTCGATAAATAAAGTCTAATTGTGCGTCGGCATTTTCGGCAAAAGCTTTATCAGTAGCTCGTTTTTCTTCTAGTTTCTTACGTAAATCCGGATCGTTTTTCACCAATTCGGCGGCCGTATCTTCAAAAATATAATTAGAAAAATATTCTTTTTGGTCGAGAATACTATCGAAAAAATTCCAGGCAAAAAATGAATCGACTCCTTGTGGCTCAAGCGTTTCAACAATATACCGATTGGTAATTTGGTCCGTCTGAATTAGATAATCACCTTTATAAAATTGAATGCGTTGTGTTTCCAGCCGCACCTTTACACCCGAGTGAAGGGAGTGGCCTTCGTAAGGGCGCTGCGGACTTTTATAATCTGTAATGTAATAAGCCGATACGGTCATTAATGTGTCCTTTGGTAAGGTTTGCATCGCTACGTGATTACGTTTTACTTCGCCAATTACTTCCTGCCAGGCTTGCGGAATGATATAGGCACGAGGCTTATCAACCTGCGTGTCAATTGAAAAATTGTTCCAGTACGGAACACGCTTTGTAAATGGCTTCGTTCGGTCGTAATAAAGTCGTTTCAGCCCTGAAACCTCGCTGGGTTTATACATGGCAGCATACCCCAGAAATGTAACAGAATCTGTTTTACTACGATCAAGTTTATAGCTTAACGGGAAGGTTGTCTGCTGACGAACAGCCTCATTTGCCCGTTGTTGATTCGCCAGAATTGTTCGGGATTCGCGCTCACATAATTGCATTACCGCTTCGTCGAAAACGTAAGACGCCTTGACCCTCGCGGGATAGGGTTTCCACATATGTGTCTCCAACGTAAATCCGAAACAATTGAACAATGCCGCGTATCCCGTTGAGTATCGGGGCGTATCATTGTAGCCAATCAGACCACTTTCGGGTGTATCGCCCGCATGATTTACGTAAGGTGCTGGCGGAAAACCTTTGGCGGTGAGCATATTATCCAATTCCGGCTGGAAACGCTGCGTCATGTAGCCCGACACGATGGGCTGAAGCTTATCTTTCTGCGTTGCGAAATACGTAAGGACGTGCTGATAATCAGCCCCGTCGCTGGTATGATTATCAATAAACACCTGCGGCTTCAGCGATTGATACATCGCCTGAAACGCCCGCGTATTTTCGGCTTCGGCCTTTATAAAATCGCGATTGAGGTTCAGATTCCGGGCATTGCCCCGAAACCCGTATGATTCGGGGCCGTTCTGATTCACCCGCGAGACACCCCGGTTCAGGCTGCCGCCCACGTTGTAGACAGGCACAATGGCGATCAGTACATTTTTGGGCAGTTTGTTCGCTTTCAGCAAGTCGCGTGCCAGCATCATGCAGGCATCTATACCTTCCGGTTCGCCGGGATGTATACCGTTGTTGATTAATAATGTAACGCGATCTGGCCGGGCAACGAACTGTTTGTCAGACGCTAATAAAACCAGATGCAAGGGTTTACCACTATCGGTTTTGCCAATTTCAATTAATTTACACTGCTCATACTGTCGGTCCAGTTGCTGGTACCAACCGATAATCTGGGTATAGGTTGCCGTTTGATTCGTATCGCGCTCGTAAGGCGTTACGGCTGATATTTTGGACTGGGCAAAACCTGATAATAATATTAACTGGCATGTACACCAGGCTAGACAGACGAGTCGTAAAAAAGGAGGTTTGTTCATGAATGCGAATGGATGGTAATTAACCCGTATAAATTGATTGACGAATATAAGTCAACCTCCGCCAATGACCGATAGCCGAATTTTCAATAGGTTTATGACAAGTTTCTTTTTTGACAGGACTAGAGGATTAAACAGGATCAGTCTAGAGAAAATCCTGTTTAATCCTCTAATCCTGTCAAAAATTAAGATATAATTTGTGCCTATAGTCAGTCAAATTAAACTTGTCCTACCTCCATTTTTCAATTGTGCAGCATAGTAATTCTGCCTATGTATTCTCTTTTGTTTTTACGTCGTTTAAATTAGCAATTGTGCCTGTTGGCTATAATTCCTCCCGCAAGTTTATGAACCTCAACCGCAGAGATTTCCTCCAGCAACTTGGCTTCGGTGCCGTTGGCCTGGCTGTTGCCACTACCCTGCCCACAACTGCCTGGACATTACCAACCAAGTCGGGCAAACTTCCTCGTAGTTTACCCGAAGCACAGGGCGTTGCACCCGGCGGTCTGCTGGATTTTGTCAATACCATCGAATCCAATAAGCTGAATGTACATAGTGTTATGGTGCTTCGGCATGGTCAGGTGGTGGCCGAAGGCTGGTGGGCGCCCTATGCTCCTCAACTCAAACACACGCTGTATTCACTCAGTAAAAGTTTCACATCGTCGGCCGTGGGCATGGCCGTGGCAGAAAAGCGATTGACTGTTGAGGATAAGGTCGTTTCATTCTTTCCCAAAGATGTACCCGCTACAATCAGCACAAACCTGGCAGGTATGCGTGTGAAGGATTTACTGACCATGTCGACCGGGCACGATAAAGATACAACGCCTGCGCTTCGGGGCGGTACAGATACCAACTGGATAAAATCATTCCTGGCGCAACCCGTTGACCATGAGCCGGGAACGTTCTTCGTTTATAACAGCGGAGCTACATATATGCTCTCGGCAATTGTCCAGAAGCTCACCGGCCAAACTGTACTTGAGTACCTTAAGCCTCGTTTATTTGGGCCTTTAGGTATCGAAGGCGAAGATTGGGAAGTTGACCCAAATGGCATTAATACCGGTGGCTGGGGACTTCGGTTGCGCACTGAAGACATCGCTAAATTCGGACAGCTCTATCTCCAAAAAGGCGTCTGGAATGGGAAACGGCTAATCTCCGAAGCGTGGATTGCCGATGCAACCCGCTCTGAAGTACAGTCGAAGGGCGGCAAGGGCGACGCCAGCGTAAATGATTGGATTCAGGGGTATGGCTACCAATTCTGGCGATGCCGACACGATGCGTATCGGGGCGACGGAGCCTTTGGACAGTACTGTATTGTCTTGCCTAAAGAAGATGCCGTTGTTGCAATCACGTCCGAATCGGGCAATATGCAGGGTATTCTCGATGCCGTCTGGGATCACATTTTACCCGCACTTCAGGGTACTGGCCTTCCATCCGACAAAATTAAGCAAGCGGCCTTAACCCAAAGGCTGGCAACCTTAGCCATAACACCAACAAGTAGTCAGGCAACCTCTTCAGTGCTGGCACAAATAAGCGGAAAAACCTATGCAGTAGCCGACAATCCATTGCATGTAAAAGATGTGTCGCTGACCTTCGGCAAGGACGGATGCATCTTTAAACTTCAGGACGACCGGGGCGATCATCAGGTCTTGTGTGGTGTTGGCCGGTGGCGGGAAAGTACCACCACATTTTCGGTAGCTCCGCTTTCGCTAACCCCAACGGTCGTACCCGGTGGCGACATCAGGAAAGTGGCAGGCAGCGGAAGTTGGCAGGACCCAAATACGTTTGTCATGATCTGGCGTTTTATCGAAACCGCTCATTATGATACGATTACCTGCCGGTTCGGTAAGGAAGGTGTTCAGGTTGAATTTCAGAGTAGCCTGAGTATCATTAATAAAACGAAAGATAAACGCCCGGTTCTGGACGGAAAAATGGTGGCTTAAGTACCATTTTGTTAAAAATAAGCCCAAGCTGTACGTACAGCTTGGGCTTATTAATTTGTCATGCTGACGTTAGGAAGCATCTTGAACTCACCTATTAGTCAAGCCTAAGATGCTTCCTGACGTCAGCATGACAGAAAAAATAGCAAAAAAACTATAGCAACTTATCCAGCGTAATGGGCAAGTCTCTTACCCGCTTGCCGGTTGCGTGGAAAACAGCATTGGCGATGGCGGCTGGCATTCCAACAATCCCGATCTCACCGAGGCCTTTTACGCCGAGCGGATTAACAATGTCATCATGTTCTTCCACGAAAATAACGTCGAGGTCATGAATATCGGCGTTAACCGCTACGTGGTATTCGGCCAGACTATGATTCATAAATCGGCCAAAATTGTGATCCAGGGCACTTTCTTCTTCAAGCGCTTTACTGATTCCCCAGACCATGCCGCCCAGAATCTGGCTTCGCGATGTTTTGGGATTCAGGATGCGTCCGGCGGCAATGGCACTTACCACGCGGGTGACCTTAACCGTGCCGAGGTCTTCATCAACCATGACTTCGACAAAAACTGCCGAGTGCGCACTCCGACTGAACTTTCTCTGTTTCAGCGCATTAGGCAATGAAGTTACGGATTCACGAACCGCTTTACCGCCATTTTGATCAACGAGCGTTTGTAAAGAAACCGCAACGGAAGGGTCATTTTTCAGACGCAGATGACGATCAGCAAACACAATGTCATCCCATTTAACACCCTTAAACGGCGAGCCGGGCATTTTTTTGGCCAGCTTAAGTAGCGTTTTGCCAACCTCCTGACAAGCCGACTGTACAGCCGAGCCAACACTTGCTGCTGTCCACGAACCTCCCGAAATAAGCGAGAAAGGCAAATCCGTATCGCCGAGTTTGAACAACACATCCTCCATCGGCATGCCCAGTGTGTCGGCGGCAATCTGCGTCATGATCGTGTAAGTACCCGTGCCAATGTCGGCGGTGGCACAGCTCACGCGTAGTTTCCCATTCACCATCAGAACCGCTTCAGCACGGGAGGGCATCTGATTGGCATCCCAGATACCGGTCGCCATTCCCCAGCCAATCAGGTTATGATCTTTCTTCATCGAACGCGGTTCCGGATTGCGGCTGGACCAGCCAAACCGTTCGGCCCCCTGTCGAAAACATTCCCGCAGTTCTTTACTGGAAAAGGGTCGATCTTCATTATGATCTATATCGGTGTAGTTCTTCAGCCGTAGCTGAAGCGGATCCATGCTGAGGTTATAGGCAAGCTCATCCATTGCTACTTCCAACGCATGCATGCCCGTTACGCCCCCCGGTGCGCGCATATCGAGCGGGCTATACAGGTCTAGCGGCACCACTTTATAGTCCATCGTTACGTTCTTTGGCGGATAGAGCATACCACCCCAACTAACTACGATTTCGGTATAATCTTCAAACTGTGAGGTTTCGCCCGTCGCATCGTGGTACAACGCGTTCATAGTTCCATCGGCCAACGCACCCAAGGCCACATTTTGCACCGTTGCCGGGCGATGGCCAAAGGTGAACATCTGCTGACGGGTTAGCGAAACCCGCACCGACCGTTTCAGTTCACGAGCCGCCATTACGGCCATAAATAGTTGATATTGAGGCCGTAATCCTGACCCAAAACCACCACCCATGTACGGCGACAGAACCCGCACATCGTCAGAAGGAATATTGAATACCTGCGATACATACATGCTGCTGTTTGTAACACCCTGCGTTTTGTCGTAGATCGTCAGCTTGCCTTTATCGTCTTTCCCACCCTTTTCAAAAACAACAGTGGTGGCAAACAGCTCCATCGGATTGTGGTGTTCAGCCGCGTGTACGTAGCGACCAGCCATTTTTACAGGATCTTCCTGATACACTTTGTCAAAATCACCACGCGGTTTGGGTGGCGGTGGCTTCAACAAAGAAGAGATACCGGATTTAGGCTTGCGGGCTTTGTGCAAATTAGCTTCCAAATCGGTTTCGTGGGTCGCTTCTTCGTAATCGGCCCGGATTAACGTAGCCGCATACCGCGCTACTTCAAAGGTTTCGGCCACGACCAGAGCAATCGGTTGACCACTGTATTTTATGGTTGCATTGTGCAGCGGCCGAAATGGTGACCCCGGGGGTGCATCCTGATCGTTGTAGCTCAGGTCGAACCAAGCTAGTTTCGGACGATTTTCGTGCGTAAATACCTGTAATACACCATCAAGAGCCAATGCCGCACTAGCGTCGATATGGTTGATTTTGCCTTTCGCAATGGCGCTGGAGACAACAACACCGTAGGCTAAATCGGGCACATTAAATTCAGCAGCATATTTAGCCTTGCCGGTTACCTTTTCATATCCGTCAACACGGCTAATGGGTTTTCCGATTAAAGGAGTCACTAATGGTGCGCTCATGCGGTTGGTTCGAGTTTAGCGGCTTGTCCCAACGCCCGTACAATAGCGCGTTTAGCCAGTTCGATTTTAAATGTGTTATGTCCAAATCCTTGAGCACCAGCCAGTAATAGTTCGGCAGCTGCCTGGAAATTTTCTTTCGTAGCTTGTTTACCTACCAGCAGTGTTTCGGCTTCGGGTTTACGCCAGGGCTTGTGTGCCACCCCACCGAGCGCAATTCGAGCCGATGTAATCGTACCTCCGCCACCATCGCTTCCATCTCCATCTATTTCCAGTGCAACCGCAACCGACACCAGCGCAAAAGCATAGGAGGCCCGGTCGCGGAGTTTCAGATAGGCATGGTATTTTGGGAAGCCGTTGGCGGGCAGATCAATACTCGTAATCAGTTCGTCGGGCTCAAGCGTATTGTCGATGTCGGGTGTATTGCCGGGCAACCGATGAAAATCGGCGAAGGCAATAGTCCGTTCGCCGTTAGGACCTTTCACCTGTACGTCGGCTTCTAAAGCGGCCAGGGCTACACACATATCCGATGGGTGTGTCGCAATACAGTGCGGTTCGGCAGTTCCATTGTTTTGGCCCGCCGGTGCAGTTCCTAAAATAGCATGAATCCGGTTGAACCCATTGATCGCTGAGCAGCCCGAACCGGGTTCCCGCTTGTTACAAGCCGTGGCTGTATCGTAAAAATAGTAGCACCGTGTGCGTTGCAAAAGATTACCGCCATCGGTAGCCATGTTCCGTAACTGGGGCGATGCACCGGCTAAAATTGCTTGCGACAGCAATGGATACCGTTGAATAACCTGCTCATTATAAGCCGTATCCGCATTTTTAACAAGAGCGCCAAGTCGCAAACCGCCATTTACGGTATCGGTAATGGTCGCTAACGGAAGGCGGGTTATATCAATTAATCGCGTAGGTTGCTCTACGCTTTCCTTCATCAGGTCAATGAGGTTAGTACCGCCCGCAATGAATTTAGCGGTTGGCTCGGATGCCCGTTCGCGAACGGCGGTATCCACGGCATCGGCTCGGGTATAAGTAAAGCTGTTCATGCGGCTTTCTGGTTCATAACGTCCTCAATAGCATCCACAATGTTCGTGTACGCCCCACAACGGCAAATGTTACCGCTCATCAACTCACGGATATCGGCCGTAGTTTTAGCCTTGCCCTCGTTCATTAAACCGACCGCCGAGCAAATTTGACCCGGTGTACAATAGCCACATTGAAACGCATCGCGCTCAATGAAAGCCGTTTGTAGCGGATGCAATTCATTGGTTCCATTTCCATTGGCCAAGCCTTCAATCGTTGTGATTTGTGCGTCGTCCTGCATAATCGCCAGGGTCAGGCACGAGTTAATGCGTTTGCCGTTGACTAATACGGTGCAGGCTCCACACTGACCATGATCGCAGCCTTTTTTGGTACCCGTCAGGTTCATATACTCGCGAAGAGCGTCGAGCAAGGTAGTCCAGGGTGCAATCTGCAACTCGGTTTCGGTGCCATTAACAGTCAGCTTAACTGAATGGATGGGTGGCAAAGAAGGGGGCCGCTGTTCGAGCGGGTACGATTCTACAGCAGGGTTCATAATGGTTGAGGTAAGTCGATATTATCTAATGGCAAAACTGCCAAAGATGCCAGTTGTTTTAAAATATAACCGAACCGAGGAATTCGGCCCGCAGGTATCTTATGATGGGCTTCACAAGCCGAAAAGGTAACAACTGCCCTACATTTTGGTTATTTCTTCAACCGTCACTAATCAGTCATTTGTTGGCGCGTGCCGCTGGCCTTGTAACTAACGTATCATTTATGACAATCAAGAATATAAAACTCTTCTTTACCAACCTCTGGATTGTGGTTCGGGATGCCTTCAATGGTTTTCTGGATGACCGGTGTTTGAAGTTAAGCGCGGCACTAGCCTACTACACCGTTTTTTCGCTGGCTCCACTACTGGTTCTAATCATTTCTGTAGTCAGTATTTTTTTGGGTGAAGAAGCCATTCGCGGGCAAATATTTTCCCAGATCAATGGCCTGGTTGGGAACGAAGCCGCAAAACAGATTCAGGATATGATTAAGAATGTTGGTCTATCCGGCAAAACCAACACGGCGCTGGCGATTGGTATCGTTACGCTGGTGATTGGCGCGACCAGTATTTTCGTTGAAATTCAGGATTCGGTTAACCTGATCTGGCGGGTGAAAGCCAAACCCAAACGAGGCTGGCTGAAGTTACTCAAAGACAGGCTATTGTCTTCTTCATTAGTAGTCAGTTTAGGATTTCTATTGCTGGTATCGCTGGTTGTTAACGGGTTAGTTCTGGCCATGAGTGGTGTACTCACGCGCTATATACCTGGCGTCGGCGTGTACATAATCAGCGCATTCAACTTTCTGATCAGCACAGCCGTCGTCGCTACGCTCTTTGCTGTTATTTTCAAGGTGCTGCCCGATGCCAAAATTGCGTGGAAAGATGTGCGTTGGGGCGCTCTCTTCACGGCCTTACTATTTATGCTGGGGCGCTATCTAATTGGCATATACGTAGAAACCACCAGTACCAGTTCTGCTTACGGAGCCGCCGGATCGCTCATCGTTATTCTGACCTGGATTTATTATACAGCGGCTATTCTTTACTTTGGGGCTGAGTTTACACAGGCTTATGCGAACCATTTTGGCATAAAAATCGAACCCGCCGATTATGCCGTCTACGTCGAACAAACCGAACGAGAACGGGACGTTGCCACGATTCCAACTCAGCAAAAGGTGGCCGATAGTAAGAAGTGATTTTGGTGGCTGAATACTGGACAAAATCTCCAAATAACTCAATCAGGGGACAAACTTGAACCTTTACAGAATCAAGTTTGTCCCCTGATTGCTACGCAGCTAAACCAACAATTGGCTTTCATGAGCCATGCAATTATACTTTCTGATATGAATTTTCAAGCCTATTTGACCTATTTTGAGAACATTATAACTAATCCGACTCCACCAACACCCTACGATAATCCAGATTATTTCAATTATGCCAAATTGAATTGGTCCAGGACAAACCGTTGGTTAAAGAATGGGGTGCTTTCCGAAGAGATCAAAACAATGATTGGCAAAATTTCTTCACCCCAACAATGGACTATCATTACAGAACCCTGGTGTGGGGATGCAGCTCACATCGTGCCCTTTTTGCATAAAATTGCCGCGCTGAATCCCTTGATTCACACGGATTATGAGTTGCGGGATTCGGCACCTTTCCGAATCAACTCCTATTTGACGCGGGGCGGCAAGTCAATTCCAAAACTCATTATCCAGGATGAAAACGGGCAGGATTTAGCAACATGGGGACCCAGGCCAGTAGATTGCCAAAGGATATACGATCAACTGATTGCGGAGAAAGCCGATTTTGAAACAACCAAAACGGAGCTTCAAAAGTGGTATAATAAAGATGCAGGAAACCAACTTCAACAAGAGTTAGTGGAGTTACTTAAGTAATTGATAAAGCTCAATATGGGTCGTTTATGGCAATCGTATGACCCCGGTGGGGTCATACGATTGCCATACTTATACTATAGCTATGAACAATCCATTCAAATTCTGAGTGATTGTCTAAATTCACAGCTACTTCATATGAAACACCCGCGTTAGAGAAACTACTACCGGCGAATTATCGGGGTTCGTTTCCATTAAATCAGCCATGTATGCCCACCAACGTTGCATAATTGGCAGACCCGGCAAGGATGAGGTCGTGTGGTCAGTCAATCGTTTTTGAATAGCAAAGAGTGTTCCGGTGGCGCGGTCGAGGTAGATGGAGTAATCGCGGATGCCGGCATTAATCAGAGCCGCCGACAGTTCTGGCCATATCTCATCGTGCCGACGCTGGTATTCAGCCTCAACGCCCGGCTTCAATTTCATCGTAAAGGCAATTTCTTCCATGTTTCTCACCGTTTCATTTTATACAATTCCGTGCCAGCCAGCAGGAAACAGCCGAGGCCGTAATCTTCAAAATCAGGCTTACTGTCGTAGGTAATCGGCTGACTATCTTTAGGTTCCTTTCCCGTTCCCTGCACGTAGCCTAAAAAACCATTCGGGTGTACACAGTCTGTTGCCATTGCGTTCCAGGCTTTCGTGATGATAGGACGATAGATTTTTCCGTCGAGCAATCCGTTGTTT
>CAXVWN010000304.1:0-12438 GCA_964263725.1 Spirosoma sp. | reverse complement strand
GCCCGTGCAAGACAGGGATAGTCTCACACGGGCGGCATCATAAGCCTTTAGCCAAAAATCGTTAGACTTTGATTTCTACATCAACACCACTTGGGAGTTCGAGCTTCATAAGCGCGTCTACCGTTTTAGCACTGCTGCTATAGATGTCTACCAATCGCTTATAGGTACAAAGTTGGAATTGCTCCCGCGCTTTTTTATTAACGTGGGGCGACCGCAGTACAGTGTAGATTTCTTTGTTAGTTGGCAGTGGGATAGGGCCACTTACGATAGCTCCCGTCGATTTAACCGCTTTCACGATTTTCTCGGCCGACTTGTCAACCAGCATGTGGTCGAACGACTTTAGTTTAATGCGAATTTTTTGACTCATTGTGTTTTGGTTCATTAAGTGAAAGTGCCGGTCGAAAGAACCATTTACTCCGACGACACAAAAAATGGGCAGCGGATCGGTTGACCCACTGCCCAATATCTGCTAAGGCTTACGCCTTCACGGTACCTTTTTCTTTAGCAACTACACCTTCCGAAAGACTTTGCGGCACAACTTCGTAGTGCGCAAATGTCAGGTTAGCGGTAGCACGGCCCGACGACATAGTCCGTAGATCCGTTACGTAACCGAATAACTCCGACAAAGGAACGTCAGCCTTGATCACTTGCGATCCAGCTTTCGTATCCATACCCTTCATCACACCACGGCGACGGTTCAGGTCACCCGTGATTGGACCGGTATATTCTTCTGGTGTCAGCACTTCAACAGCCATGATGGGTTCGAGTAATTTCGGACCGGCCTGACGAGCGGCTTCGCGGAAACCTAGCCGAGCTGCCATTTCAAACGAAAGAGCATCGGAGTCAACATCGTGGTAAGAACCGTGGAAGATTCGAACTTTCATGCTCTCGAGCGGGAAGCCAGCCAAAGGTCCGTTTTTCAACGACTCCTTAAAGCCTTTTTCGATAGCCGGGATAAATTCACGAGGAATTACACCACCTACAATACCATTGACGAACTCCAAGCCCGCTGGTACAACACCCGTTTCATCTTCGCCACGTGGCCCAAGTTCAAACAGGATATCGGCAAACTTACCGCGACCACCCGTTTGTTTCTTGTAAACTTCGCGGTGTTCGACATTCTTGGTTAGCTTCTCTTTGTAAGCTACCTGTGGAGCACCCTGGTTCACTTCTACTTTGAACTCACGACGCATACGGTCGATAATGATTTCAAGGTGAAGTTCGCCCATACCCCGAATGATAGTCTGGCCGGTTTCTTCGTTCGATTCAACTTTGAGCGTTGGATCTTCTTCGATTAATTTGCCAATTGCCTTCGAGAAGTTATCCTGATCGGCCGATTTTTTAGGCTCGATCGCATAACCAATAACGGGCTCAGGGAACACCATCGACTCAAGCACAATTGGGTGCTTTTCATCCGATAATGTATCGCCGGTTTTGATGTCTTTAAAACCAACTACGGCACCGATATCACCTGCTTCCAGACGTTCGATCTGGTTTTGCTTGTTAGCGTGCATTTGGAAAATCCGCGAAATCCGCTCCTTATTACCCGAACGGTTGTTCAGGATATACGAGCCAGACTCCAACACACCCGAGTACGAACGGACAAAACAAAGGCGACCTACGTAAGGATCAGTAGCAATTTTAAACGCCAGACCCGCAAACGGCTCCGATGTTGATGGCTTGCGCGAAATTTCTTCACCTGTGTTAGGATCCGTACCAATAATGCTCTCTTTGTCCATTGGAGATGGCAGCAGGGCCATCACATAGTCGAGCATGGTTTGTACGCCTTTATTTTTGAACGACGAACCGCAGAGCATCGGCACAATTTTCATGCTGACAGTCGCTTTGCGAAGAGCGGCCAAAATTTCGTCTTCTGAAATGGATGCGGGATCCTCGAAGTATTTCTCCATCAATGAGTCATCGAACTCAGCAACGGCTTCAAGCAATTTTTCGCGCCATTCAGTAGCTTCTTCCAACATATCGGCCGGAATAGGAACTTCCTGGAACGTCATACCCTTATCGTCTTCGTTCCATTGAATGCCACGGAAGTTAACGAGGTCAACAACACCAGTGAAATTGTCTTCTTCGCCAATTGGCAACTGAAGCGGAACGGCATAACTACCCAACATTTCCTTCACCTGCTTGCAGACTTTCAGGAAATCGGCACCAGACCGGTCCATTTTATTCACAAAGCCTAGGCGGGCTACGTTGTAGTTATTCGCCAGACGCCAGTTTGTTTCCGACTGAGGCTCAACACCGTCAACGGCACTAAACAGGAATACTAGCCCATCAAGAACACGCAGTGACCGGTTTACTTCAACTGTAAAGTCAACGTGTCCTGGTGTATCGATGATGTTAATATGGTATTTTTGGTCTCGGTAAGTCCAATCGACAGTCGTAGCAGCCGAGGTGATCGTGATCCCCCGTTCCTGCTCCTGCTCCATCCAGTCCATAGTGGCAGCTCCATCGTGAACTTCACCAATTTTGTGACTTACTCCGGCGTAGTAGAGAATACGTTCGGTAGTAGTTGTCTTACCCGCATCAATGTGGGCAGCGATACCGATGTTTCTCGTGAGTAATAAATCGCGAGCCATTAGCTTGTTATACTGAAAGTTATATGTTTCTAAAATCAAAGCAAAGGGAGCGTGCCTTAAACGAGCTGCTATCTTTGCAAATCAGGTCGCAAAATTACTGAATTTCAACGACAAAACAAATAGTTGAGCCTAAGATTATAGTAGAAACCGGGCACTTTTTTGTCCACTTTAATAGTTGAATACGTTTCCGAAATAGAGGCCGTAACTTGGAATCATGCAAAATCCGTACATCGCTTTGCTGCGTACTGCCTGGATATACGCCCGGCATGAAAAACAGCAATATGTAGTCGTTTATCTCCTGTTTATCCTGGCCAATGTAATAGCCGCATTACGTCCGTTACTGTTTGGCTGGTTTATTGGTCAACTTCAGCAACAGGATACGAACGTTTTCAAATTGGGCTGGCTTTATGCTGGAGGATACGTGGGGCTGGAGTTACTGGAGTGGGCATTTCATGGACCCGCCCGCGTGATGGAACGGCGTCTGGCGTTTAACGTGAGTCGTAATTTTCTGGACGAATTGTTTCATCAGACCTTGCATTTGCCGGTTGGATGGCACAAAGACCATCACAGCGGAGCCACGATAAACCGGATTCGTAAAGCCTATGATGCACTCAAAAAGTTTTTCCAGGACGGGTTTATTTACCTTCAGGCTCTTTCGAAGTTCGTGTTTTCGTTTGGGGCGATGCTGTATTTCTCCCCGATTTTCGGGTTAATCGGTGTGGCATTGGGTGCGCTCACTATTTGGGTCATTCTTCGCTTCGACCGGCCGTTCATCAAAGCTCTCGATGAAAGCAATGAGCGTGAACACGTTGTTTCGGCCACTCTTTTTGATAGTCTGTCTAATATAATTACGGTGATTACGCTACGGTTAGAAGAGCGTATTCAAGCAAGTTTGGGCAGTAAAATTGCGGCTGTTTTCCCACCATTTATGCGTCAGGTGAAAATTAATGAGTGGAAGTGGTTTGCCGCCAGTATGCTTGTAAGTCTGATTTATATTGTCATGGCAACGGGCTATGTATATCAGCATTACGTTCCGGGCCAGATTTTTCTGATCGGCGGATTAGTAACGTTGCTAGGCTACGTGAATCAGTTCACGAGTGTTTTTCATGACGTGGCCTACCAATACACTGAAATTGTGCAGTTTAATACCGATGTGCAGACGGCCCGAAGCATTGGTGAAGCGTATGCCCGACACGAACGGCCTGAACATGAAACATTACCTGATAATTGGCAAACTATCGATGTTGAGGGCCTTAATTTCTCCCACGGACGCATAAGTGGTACGTCGCGCAAAATCGCTAATTTGAGCGAGTTGACGATTAAGTTGGTTCGGGGAAAGCGAGTGGCGTTTATTGGTGAAAGTGGTTCCGGTAAAAGCACGTTGTTGACACTCCTGAGGGGCTTATACGTACCAGAATCGGGTTTATCTGTACGAGTTGATGGGCAGTCAATTCCTGACTTGAACGCCGTTGCCAATACGGTGACGTTGTTTCCTCAGGAGCCGGAAATCTTTGAAAATACGATTGGGTACAACATTACACTTGGCTTACCTTTCGACGATGAGGCCATTACGGAGGTTTGCCAGATCGCCCGTTTTGACGATGTCGTAAAACAGCTGCCGAACGGTTTGGAGACGAACATTCAGGAAAAGGGAGTGAACTTGTCGGGTGGGCAACGGCAGCGATTAGCACTGGCGCGGGGTGTACTAGCCGCCCGTACCAGTGACATTGTTTTGATGGATGAGCCGACAAGTAGTGTCGATCCTAAAACCGAGTTGGCTATTTACCGGCAGCTCCTGCATGAATTCGCAGATAAAGCAGTCGTGTCGACTCTCCACCGACTTCATTTGCTTCCCTTATTCGATTACATTTATATTATGCAGGATGGTAAAATCGTGGATGAGGGGAGTTTTTCGGAACTCCGTCGGCGCAGCGTCATTTTCCAGGAAATGTGGGCGCATCAGAAAGACGTAATGGAGCGGGAAGAATTAACATAATAATCCTCACACACAGGTTCTAAAAAAAAGTCGGGGGCTTACTCAATGAATAAGCCCCCGACTTTTTTTTAGAAAATAAGATTTATTCGACTGGTGCTTCAACAATAGCGACGATTTTCCAAAGGCCGCGTATATCCTGCAAGGGCACTGTTACATTACCACCATTGGGATTGTCGGAATGAAGTGTCAGGTATTTGCGGGTTAAGAGTTCGTTGTCGCGAATACGCTTAACAACGAAATAATCGCGATACATAACGGCATAAACCCCTCCAGATTGGTATTCCCAGTTGTTTTCGTTGACAGGTATGGCCAGTACTTTAGCACCGTGTGTTAACTGCGGGGTCATACTACTGCCTGAAATCTCCAGCACAACCGCATTTTTGTGACCCTTCACAATGGGTTTTCGTACACGAAATGACTCCACATCGGTCGATCTGAGACCATCGCTAAAACTCTCGACAAACGTGGCGTAGAATTTAATCGGTACGAATGGCACCTCAATCGTGTCATCATCCGAAGTCATCATCCGGGCGTTGGCTTGGGGCGAGTTCAGCACAGGCATGGTACCACGAATCAGGTAGTCAGCGCTGATTTGAGGATAACAGGCCAGCAAACTCATAATAGTATCGTATGATGGTTTTGCGCGCCCATTCAGAATATTATAAAATTTCGACGGGTTTTCACCTAACTCTTTGGCTATCTGATAAATAGTTATGCCTAAAGCGTCGAAAACTTGCTTTAATCGGTCTTGAATAGTCACGGGGTTAAATTTTATTTTAAATAATTTCCGGCTATTGCCATATGGATAGTTAGTGAATATAATACAAGTAAAATATATTGCGCTTGTATTACAGCAAACATAGTAAAAATATAGACGAATACCTGCGTCAAAAGACACTTTATTCCCCGAAAATTAATGAACCGCAACCGACTTTCTACTAACGTGCTTCCAACGGTTCTATTTGTGGATATGAACAGTTTCTTTGCTTCCTGCGAACAACAGGATAATTATTGGCTGCGAGGTCGCCCGGTTGGCGTGTGCGTGTATACAGGTCGAAACGGTTGTGTCATTGCGCCTTCGGTAGAAGCTAAGTTACAGGGCGTAAAAACAGGAATGCGGCTAGATCAGGCTATTATACTATGTCCGGATTTAGTACCTGTTGAAACTCATCCCGATCGCTATCGTGAATATCACGTCAAGATTATTGATGTGCTCCGTACATTTTCAGATGATGTTGTTCCCAAAAGCATTGATGAAGCAGTTGTCGATTTGACGAACTACCAGTTGGTATATAAGGACATGCAACAGACCGCCTTGGCCGTTAAACAAGCCATTAGGCAAAAGGTGGGCGATTGGCTGCGCTGTTCGATTGGCATTGCCCCAAATGTATTTCTGGCTAAACTGGCTTCAGATATCCAAAAGCCTAATGGCCTCACAATTATCACACCCGATACAATTGATGATGTGCTGAAAACTCTAGTGCTCACCGATTTGCCCGGCATCGGTCATCGTATGGCCGACCGGCTACAAGCGGGTGGAATACATACACCGCTCAACTTGCGCTATGCAAAACCTGAATATCTGCGCGCAGTCTGTAAAAGTATTATTGGCTGGCACTGGCACTTACGACTGAATTTCGGGGGCGAAGTGGATCTTGGAACTACTGCTACTAATAAAAGTATGTCGGCAATGCGCACCATTTCGGAGGAGCAGCGTAGCACACCCGAACGATTGGACGAGCTATTGCAATCGCTTTGCTTGACACTCGAACGGCGAATGGTACGCCAGGGTGTGTTTTGTCAGGACATGTCATTTTCCTGTCGTTACCAAAATGGCAAGACGTATAATTATGAAGCGCATTTTTCAGAACCCAAACAGGACGGTCCTGAACTGTATCAAATTATTCGCGAACGTCTGGAAAAGTTTCAGGTGGCTCATCAATGTGAGCCTGTATTGAATGAATTTCTGCGAAGTATGTGCGTAGCCGTATTTCGGTTCATACCGGCGGAGGTGGTACCGTTAAGCCTTTTCGGGGATGAAAGTCGTAAAGGAAAATTTCGGCAAACGCTCTATGACCTGAAAGCGAAATTTGGGGCCGACAAACTCATTCGAGCTACGGAGCTTCGCGACAATCCGGCTTATCGGGATGTAATCGGCTTCGGTAATATTAAGGATTTGTAAATTGCCTTAGACAGCCTGACCAGTTGCAGGCTATCTAAGGCAAATATGCCTACTTTAAAACGCCCATTCGGCCAGCCTCAAAATCGCTGAAGGCTTCGATTAGCTCTTCCCGGGTATTCATGACAAAAGGACCATACACTGCTAACGGCTCCTGAATAGGCTCTCCGGCCAGAATTAAAACTTTCGCTTCTGACATTGTCGAAAGTGTAATTGACTCCCCATCCGTGTTCATAAGGGCAATCTGCCCACGGTTTATTTTCTCTCCGTTTATCGTTGCCGATCCACTCAGAACGTAAACCATCAGTGAATAATCGGCAGGAGCAGAGAGCCTTTCAGACTGGTTACCGGCAAGCGTTAAATCGGCGACTATAATCGGACTAAATGTAGTAGCCGGGCCCTGTAAACCAGCCAATTCGCCCGCAATAACGCGTAACTGACCACCACCGGGTAATACCGACGTTGGTATTTTGGATGAAGCAACATCCTGATAACGGGGCGGATTCATTTTATCCTTTGCTGCCAGATTAACCCATAACTGCACAAAATCGAGCTGACCGCCCTTGCGTGAAAACTCCCGTTCGTGTTTTTCTTCGTGGATAATACCCGATGCCGCCGTCATCCATTGCACATCGCCAGCGAAGAGTTTTCCATGATTCCCTGCCGAATCACGGTGTTCCAGGGCACCTTCATAAACGATCGTTACCGTCTCGAAGCCCCGGTGCGGATGCTCATCAACACCTTTCGGCTGCTCGGACGGCTGCACTTGCATAGGTCCGTGATGATCTAACAGCAAAAACGGATTGAACGGCCGCGATCCTTGTGGATGAAAAGCATTCAAACCAATAAAACCATCACCTACATTATTCGGTGTGGCGGTGCGTATATCAGAAATTGTACGTTGCGTTATCATAATGTGTGTAGATACATGTAATTTGAAAAACCAAACTAATTATGAACAAGTTCACTGGAAATACTCCCCACCTGATTTATGAAACTAGCTACAAATAAGGTACTATAGGTGCTGTTCTTTTGGGCAAAAAAATGTGGTTCGACCGCCCACCACCGAGCGTTCTATACGCGTATCGCAACGGGGGCAGAACTTATGCGCTTCGACATCGTCGTAAGGTGAATCGTCCCATTCACGAACGTGAATTAGAAAGTTATTGGGGAAATCCCGGTAGGTAGCTTCGTAGCGGATGGCGGTTTCGAGAACAAGCCGGATGGCCTCGTGAAGCTGGCTCATTTGCAGGTCGGTGAGCGTATTAGCGCGTTGTTCAGGATGGATAAACGCCTGAAACAAAACTTCGTCAACGATCCAGTTCCCTAATCCGGCTACAACGCTCTGATCCAGCAGGACGGGTTTGATAAATGCCTTTTTGCGACGTACTTGCTCACTTAGCGTAGCCAATGAAATTGCCAGCCCATCTTCACCAATTTTCTTGCGTTTCAGAAACGCATCGATGTTATCTATCAAGCCAACGCGCTCGAACTTACGAGGGCAGAGAAAGCCAAGATTAAAGCCATTGGCAAATTCAAAGACAATTCTGGCAAAGCGTGGCCGGTTAATCGACGTGTGGTAATACTCCAGATCGCCGGTCATGCCAAAATGCATATGAACGATCACATCAGGCACATCGGTCAGAACAAACAGATTCTTACCAACCCGGTGTGTACCGGTAAACTGACGCCCAATTAGAGTGCTTTGTAGAATAATGTAATCGGTTGTTAACAGTTTTTTATCCTCAACCTCAATGTGACTGATGGACTGGTAAAGCGATGATGTTTCAAGGTACTGTCGTCTAATCTCAACCTCTGGCAGTTCTGGCATTGTTACTAATTTTTTATAATAACGATCAGCAAGCGAGGGTTGTTCTTACTTCCTTAATTTAGCCGATGCAATTGAATTGCATAGCTTTCTTAAAAAAAAGTATTTATTTTGTGGTGCATTTAATTGATAGTCAGTAAGTAAATTTGGCGTTGTTAACTAGTAGATTAAAAACATTTTAAATGTCAATCCGTTGTAAGTAACAATAGGTTGACGTCAATGTCGTTTCGGTACTAGCTGATTAACGTTTAAATTTCCTTGTATGTAGCTGAAAATTGTGCTCTCATTCACTAAAAAAATCTCAGATGTAACAACCTCTACACAACCGCGAAAGCGGCTTTTTTTACGAGTCTGTGCATGTTCAATTGTTAAACTGAAAATTTTCAATGGAAAATAATCCGCAAAAACCCAAGACAAACGGTGCTCTACTAGCTGCCCTCATCATTATGACGGGCTTAGCCGGTGTATCAAGTTATCTTTACTTCGATCAGAAAAAAGTATCTGAAAACCAAGAGGTAACAATATCCGAGCGTGTTGAGGAACTCTCAACGACCCGTGTTAAATTAGATTCAATTTCGACGGCGTTGGACGCTAAGATTGCTGAAGTACAAAAATTAGGTGGCGACGTTTCTGAGTTAGAGAAAATGAAAGTGCAGTTGGAAGGAGATAAAGCTTCACTGCGAAAAGGCAACCGAATTTCAATTGCTAAATACGACGCCAAAATCAAGCAGTATGAAGCGTTTCTAGTCGAGAAAGACACGCTCATTTCTAACCTACAACGCGAAAATCAAAACTTAGCTACCAACGTTAAAGTACTGGATGAAGAAAATAGCGGCCTGAAAGTGAGGGGTCAACAATTCCGGGATTCGGTAACTACGGTTGTGGCAGATGTTCAATCGAAGAACCAGGAATTAAGTACCAAAGTTACCCGTGCAGCCGCTCTGAAAGCTCAAAACGTGAAGATATTTGCGGTCAATGCTAAAGGAAAGGTAAAGGACGATGATTCGTACAAAGCCAAACGGTTAGACAAAATCAAACTGGTTTATACGTTGCTGGACAATCCGCTGACGAAAGAAGAACCAAAAGATGTGTTTGTACGGGTGCTTGATCCCACGGGAGCGGTTGTGTCAGATATGGCAAACGGTTCAGGAACGTTTACGGTAGATGGCAATGAAACCATCTACACGACTAAACAGACGGTAAATTATACTAGCAATGGTCAAAACGTTGAACTTCTTTATACTCGGGGCATTCCTTACAAACCAGGTAAATACACGGTAGAACTATACTCGGAAGGTTTCCGGATTGGCTCCGGCGAGTTTGCTGTTCGTTAATACTTGCGGTAGGTGATAAAATAAAAGAGCGATACCAGTCTGGTATCGCTCTTTTATTTTATCACCTATTTGACTTTGCTGCTATTGCTTGATACCTGCGAAATTCAGCATGTTTTGTGAATCATTTTGAATATTGATTCGCAGTAATTTCCCTTGTTTTTCCATACCATTATCGGTAAAAACTCTATCTGTCTGTAAAGTGCCAATACTCGAATCACCAACGATTAACTGGACTCCGTTAGACTGGCGACTTAGACCAACATGCTCAATAGAGCGGCTTGTTCTGGTTGGATACAATTTCGTATAAACCAGCGTAACCGTGCTATCGGAAGCCGCTTTTAGTTCGGTATAAGGCATTTGGCTAGCTGATATAGCCACACATGAAGGATCAAGATAGAAATTGGTTCGGTAAGTGCCGACTACTTCCCCCGACAGCGTTGCTGCGGTGGGTTGAATATCACCTTCGCGCTGGCAGGCCGTCATTGTTCCAACTAGGGCGCAGAAAAGCAGTCGTTTTTTCATTGTCAGTTTGCTGTTTGATTCGTAGACCCAACGGAGCCTGAAAGCGTTGGAGCCTCATCTGCATTTTTTTCACTCTCGTCCGGGTCGATCTGGGCATTATCAACCCATACCTTCATCGTATTGAGTGTCATAACGCCAAATTGCGTTGTAAAGGCTACATCGGCGGCATCACGACCGTAAGCTACTGTAATTCGATTGCCACGTGGTTCTCCCTGTGTGGCATCAAACGTAAACCAGCGGCCATCTACATAAGCCTCAAACCAGGCATGAAGATCCATTGGGTCAAGCTGGTATAAATAGCCAACAACCATTCGGGCCGGGATATTCAACGCGCGGCAAAGCGTGATACCAAGATGAGTAAAATCCCGGCAGACACCGATTTTGTTTTTTGCCGTATCGACCGCCGATGTACTGGCATCACTAGTCCCGTATTCGTACGTAATTGTCTCGTGGATCCATTTACGGATAGCTTCGGCCTGATCGTAGCCTGACTCCGTATTTTCCGTAATTTGAGCGGCTAAATCACCCAACTGATCTGACTGGCAATACCGGCTGGGAAGCGTATAATGCAATACATCGTCGGGTAACTCTTCAACAGGGGTATAAGGCGCGCCGGGGGCAACATCAATCAAATCGGCCGTTTGAACAGTGGCCGAAAAATTGATCGCAAATGGGCCCTCCGGAGCCACAACACGCTGACAGAGATTGCCATACATGTCTGTAAACTCAGTGACATTAACTGCGGGTGTAATTTGATATTCTTCCCGGATAATCCACTGCCCAGCTCCCGAACGAGGGCGAAGCATTAGAATTAATGGAGTTGGTGTTTCTGCGTAAAATGAAAGTTCACAGCCAGCGTTGAGTTGCATCGCTTGTTTCTAAATGAGTGAGATTATAAGTTGTTTTAGTTACTAGGGTAACATAAACTGGGTCTTATAGTTAGCGAAAAAGTAATGTTTTTTAGAAGTAAACTAAAGGCGTCAGACACCAACTTATTTTTTCACAATCATAAATTCAACGCGTCGGTTTCTCTGGCGTCCTTCATCCGTATCATTGGTAGTAAGGGGTTTCGATTCGCCAAAACCTTTGCTGGTAATGCGGTCGGGCTCAATACCTTTACTAATAAAATATTCACGAACGGCGTCGGCCCGATCCTGAGAAAGCTTGGCATTTATTTCATTTGAGCCGGTGTTATCCGTATGCCCGCGTACGTCAATAATCATTTTCGGCACTTCATTCAGGGTCGTTACCAGTCGATCAAGTTCGGGTCCTGATTCGGGTCTTAATTCTGACTTTCCGGTATCGAAGAAGATATTATTCAACCGTACTATTCCCCCTTCTTTTATGGGCACCATTTTAAGTTCTTTGCCCTTGATTTCCTGAAAAGCTTTGGGTTGAGTCAAATCGATGTTGTCGCCCTCGGCGATGAAATCTTTAGCAATAGCCCGCATTGTGTACTTCTGGCCATAGGGTAATACAATTTTGTATTCGCCTGTAATCGGGTCTGATGTAGCCTCGCCCGCTTCGGCGCCATCGGGCAGAGTCTGGTAAATAATCCGGGCTTCAATAGGCTTGCCTGTAACCTGGTCAATTACTTTGCCGCTAATAAGTGCAACAGGGTCGGGACGCGTTGCATCGGGTTTATTCGCAACATCGTCGCCCCCCCCGCCCAATTTGCCCGGTTGGTTATCCGGGCGTTCGTCGCCGAGTTTGACGCGAACAATATCGCCTTTGCCGAGCGTGTTTTTAAAGGTTGTCAGATAGGCGTAATCGCCCGATGCTGCCAAGGTATAATAGGCATCATAGCCATCTGTGTTGACTTTAGGTCCAAGGTTAACTGGTTTCGACCAGTGCTTCCATGTCTTGTCGACCCGTTTGCAAACGTAGATGTCGTTGCTTCCCAAACCGCCTTCCCGATTGCTTGAAAAATACAGCGTAGCGCCGTCAGGAGCCAGAAAAGGTGTTGTTTCCGTAAATTTGGTATT
>CAXVWN010000303.1:0-7768 GCA_964263725.1 Spirosoma sp. | reverse complement strand
CGTACCAAACGTGACATCTGAACTGATAATTTGTTTGGCCCCGTACCAAACGACCAGACCAACGGCCACCGCCGAAATAATATCGGCAACGGGATAATAGACCGAATAATACCAGATTGAGCGAATATTGGCCGCTCGATGCTCGTCGTTGATAGACCGGAATTTTTCGGCTTCTATTTTTTCGCTGCCAAAAATCTGGACAATATTCATTCCCGTAATGTGCTCCTGCACAAACGAATTTAGATTGGCAACCGCCGTTCGCACTTCATTGAACGATTTTTTAATCTTCTCCTTGAACACATACGTGCTGAACAGCATGACCGGAATGGTCGATAGGCTGATAGCCGCTAATCGCCAGTCGGTGTAGAACATGACGCCAATAATCAGGATCAACTGCAAAATGTCACCGGCAATGGCGGCCATGCCTTCACTGAAAACGTCGGCCAGTGTTTCAACATCTGAAATAGAGCGCGTAACCAGCCGACCAATTGGCGTATTGTCGAAGAACTTGAGCCGCAAATGCAGAATTTTCTGGTACAACTGCACCCGAATATCACGGATCACATACTGACCCAGCCAACCCGACAGATACGTATTTAAAAACTGGATAACAGCCTGTACAACCAGAACGCCAATCATAATAACCAGCATCAACGTCAATTGATGATAATCGCCTATCGCAATAACATTATCAATGGTATAGCGGATAAGCAGGGGCGTTAGCGGAGCCAGGCAAGCCGCCAGCATAATGATGCCGATAAGGAGATAAAAACGCGTTTGATAGGGTTTTATAAACGCGTATAATCGTCGGAGAATGGCTAAGTCAAATATCCGACCGGCGCTTTTTTGTTCTTCGTTCACAGGGTAACTAAAATGGCGAGTTCAGAGGGGTAACAGTGTTTTTAGCCTGAACGTTTCAGCGAAATCGGGTTTTGCCAACTGTCCAATGGAATCCATAAACAGTAAAAATTGCCTATAGTCGCTTTCCTAATTAGTTACCTGATAAGCCATCGTGATGAACCGTCGACAATTTGTCCAGAACACCGCCGTTGCCGGGTTAGCAACCCAGATTTTGCCATTCCCGATTTTTGGCCGAAATGCACCCAGTGAGAAAATTATTATTGGTCTGATTGGGGTTCAGTCGCGGGGAAGCTGGCTGGCGGGTATTTTCTCGAAACTGCCCGGTGCTGAAGTGGGCTACATCTGCGATGTTGAAGATGGCGCTATTGCCAACGGCCTCAAAGCGGTGGAAAAGGCTGGCCAGACACGCAAACCAACGGTTATTAAAGATATTCGTAAACTGCTGGAACGTAAAGATTTGGATGCTGTAGCCATTGCCACCCCCGACCATTGGCATGCGCCGGCTGGTATTCTGGCGTGTTCAGCCGGGAAGCACGTATACGTCGAAAAACCGTGCGGCCACAATCCGCAGGAAGGCGAATGGTTGAGTCAGGCCGCTCGCAAACACAACCGTATTGTACAGATGGGGAGCCAGCGACGGTCGTGGCCCACCTTGCAACAGGCGGCACAGGAAATTCGGGAAGGCGCTATCGGTAAGCCTTATCTGGCCCGAGCCTGGTACTACAATAATCGAAAGTCCATTGGCTCCGGGAAGTCCATTGCTGTTCCGGCCACGCTCGATTGGGATTTATGGCAAGGTCCGGCACCGCGCAAAGGATTTCAGGATAATGTTGTTCCCTATAACTGGCACTGGTTCTGGAACTGGGGAACGGGCGAAGCCTGCAACAATGGCACACACGAAATCGACTGCTGTCGGTGGTTGATGGGGTTGGATTTTCCAACCAAAGTGACCTCAACGGGTGGTCGTTATGCTTACAAAGGCGACGACTGGCAAACGCCGGATACGCAACTCGCTTCATTTGAGTTCGGCGATAAAGCGACGATTACATGGGAAGGTTTGAGTTGTCAGGCGTACGGTCCTGAAAAAAGCGGGCGAGGTTTCACTATCTACGGCGACAAAGGGGTTCTATCGGCTCCCCAAAGTGGACCGGATTACCAGATTCTGGATTTGGGTGGTAAGGTCATAAAAGACATTAAAGGCGATGCGCCCGCCAACGCAGCCACAAATGCCGTTAGTGCGGGTGGCGAACAACTTGACGCCTATCACTTAGATAATTTTCTCGAAAGTATTCGGGGAAAATCCAAACCCAAGGCCGATATCGCCGAAGGACACAAATCAGTTTTGCTCTGTCACTTGGCTAATATCGCCCAGCGTACCGGCAATATGCTGCATATCGACCCCGCCAATGGCCATATTCTCCGCGACCCGGCCGCTATGAAATTATGGAGTCGGGAATATGAAAAAGGTTGGAAACCAGTTGTTTAAAGCCCTCATGAAACGACGGACATTCAATCGGTTGCTTGTTACAATGCCTGTCAGTTTAGGTATTGTCAAAGAAAAAGAAGCGCGGGGTGATGATGTAATATTAACGAATAATACGGCCAACGATGATCGGACTTATTGGCTACAAACTTTACTAAAAGTTGCCGATCCGGTTCTGTCAGCTCTGGCACTGAATCGACTAAAAACCAATATGCCGATTGAGTCGGCACCGGGCCAGCAAGAAAGCCGAGTAGCTGTGTCGCATCTCGAAGCGCTCGGCAGGACAATGGCAGGGCTTGCTCCCTGGCTTGAACTGAGTGCCGACGATGATTTGCAGGAAAGTCTTTTGCGGCAGCGTTACCTTGATCTGGCTCGTCAGGCAATTGCCAACGGCGTAAATCCTCAATCGCCCGATTATCTGAACTTTACCAAAAACGGTCAGCCCTTAGTCGATGCCGCTTTTCTGGCGCATGGTCTGGTCCGGTCGCCGAAGTTATGGAATGCGTTGAGTACGAACGAACAAGCGAATGTAGTAAAGGCATTGCAGTCGAGCCGGGTTATTAAACCGGGTTACAGCAACTGGCTCTTATTCAGCGCGATGGTCGAAGCGGCTCTGCTGAAATACACCAACGCTGGTGATGAGTTGCGGATGGATTATGCCATTCGCCAGCATCAGGCCTGGTACAAAGGCGATGGCGCTTACGGAGACGGACCCGATTTCCACTGGGATTATTATAACAGTTATGTCATTCAGCCCATGTTACTGGACGTCGTAAAAACGCTCGTTGAGGCTGGCAAGGCCGAGAAAAGTTTGTATGACGGACTGCTTATTCGCGCCCAGCGTTACGCTATGGTACAGGAGCGGCTCATCAATCCCGATGGTTCGTTTGCGGCTTTTGGTCGTTCATTGGCTTACCGCTGTGGAGCCTTTCAATTATTGGCGCAACTTGTTTTACAGGGGAATTTGCCGCCGGAATTAGCGCCCGGTCAGGCACGTTCGGCGCTGACGGCTGTCATTCACCGCACGATGGACGTTAACGGCACATTCGACGCCAAAGGATGGCTTCAAATTGGCTTGTGCGGTCATCAGCCTGCCATTGGCGAAACCTATATTTCAACAGGGAGCTTATACTTATGCACGGTAGCTTTCTTGCCATTAGGTCTGCCTATTTAAGACCCGTTTTTTTAGGCTCCGGCGGCAGACTGGACGGCTAAAAAAATCTGGTCGGGTCAGAATGTGCCCACCGACCATGCTATTAAAGGGTGAGTTATTTACGAGTGCGAAGTTGGGCGTTGAACTTTACGAACGATGCCAGAACTTCGGCTACGTGAGGATTATCGTTTCGCGTAATTAACGTGATTAGAAACAACTTGTTAATGGCCAAATAGGGAATACTATCTTCCATTTTCAAATAGTGGCCATCGTTGTTCTCACTGAACCATGTGTTAAATCGTTTGCAACGGGCAAGGTGACGGCCATATGCGGTATCACAGGTGAAGCAAACCAATCGTAAGGGGTCTTGCTTAATGAATATACGAATGACAGTGGCCACTGTTACGCCAATTTTAGGGTCTATTGAATAGGCTGGCGGAGATTTTTCTAATGTCAGAAACAACTCGTATGTCCGTTCGGCGAATGCAAACTCGTTATTGGTAAAGAATGGCTATTCTTCAAAAGCTATCGAATAAGTTCTCCCATCATCTGTAATGAATATGTATTTATCGTCGACGAGGTAGGCTGTATATCTGTCAGAAAGCGGGTTTGGCATTTTTTAGTAATTCTTTTATACGACCTGAGTCACAATCTTTTTGAAACTGTTCCTATAACTCCCGCTTTCGTTGCTGACTTCTTACTAACCAGGCATAGACATCTTCAGATGTTAACCTTTTCTGCTGCTTTGTTTCCATGACTGGTTTCTGTTTTTAACAAATACATTGATTCCCCGTTGGTTATACAACCCAAAACGGTTGCGATTAAGTCAGGAAACCAAACTCAAGAACCGGGATAGTTTCTGGCTTTAGTTTCCTGACTGTTCGCTAATAATAATCGATTAACTCACCGTTCCACCGTTCCAAACGGAATCACCGGGGGCGATGAGAGCCAGTTTGCCATCACGATCTTCGGCCATTAAGATCATGCCCTGCGATTCAAAACCCATCATCTTGCGCGGGGCGAGGTTTGCCAGAAACGTTACCTGTTTTCCGATAATGTCTTCCGGCGCGAAATGCTTGGCGATTCCACTCAATATTTGTCGTCCGCCCAGACCATCGTCAACCTGTAGTTTCAGTAGTTTGTCGCTTTTGGGCACGCGCTCAGCTCCAGTAATGGTACCGATACGAATGTCCATTTTAGCGAAATCATCGTAAGTGATCTCGCTCCGAATTTCTGGTACAATCTTGACTTCTAACTCATTCATTCGTTTAGCATCCAATAATTTCTGAATCTGTTTAGTAATTTCTTCGTCTTCAATTTTGGCGAATAACAACTCTCCTTTACCTAAGGCATGACCTTCAACCAATAGGTCGGCCCGGCCCGCGTTCGTCCAGTTGAAGTGTTCGGTAATGTTTAGCTGATTCCTGAGTTTCTCGCTTGTAAATGGCAAAAATGGCTCACAAACAATGCTCAGATTCGCCGAGATCTGTAGGGCCATGTTCAAAATTGTATTGGCTCGCAGTGGGTCGGTTTTAACAACTTTCCAGGGTTCGGTTTCGGCCAGGTATTTATTGCCCAAACGGGCTAAATCCATTAGGTGCCCCAAAGCTTCCCGAAATTTATATTGGGTAATCGACTGGCCAATGCGATCCGGGAAAATCGCCAACTCGTCCAAAACCTGCTGATCGTAGGCTGTTAATTCACCGGTAACAGGAACTTTACTATCACAGAATTTCTGCGTTAGCACTACCGCTCGGTTCACGAAATTGCCAAAAACGGCCACCAACTCGTTGTTGTTACGCGACTGAAAGTCTTTCCAGGTAAATTCACTGTCTTTCGTTTCAGGCGCGTTGGCTGCCAGTGTATAACGTAATACGTCCTGCTTATCAGGAAACTCGTCCAGATATTCGTGCAACCAAACCGCCCAATTGCGCGATGTACTAATTTTATCGCCTTCTAGGTTCATGAACTCATTGGCGGGTACATTGTCGGCCAGAATAAAACTTCCTTCGGCCATCAGCATAGCGGGGAAAATGATACAGTGGAAAACAATGTTATCCTTACCGATAAAGTGGACCAGTTTGGTATGCTTATCGCGCCAGTACAACTCCCAATCCCGGCCTTGCTCAGCGGCCCATTCTTTGGTCATGGAAATATATCCGATGGGCGCGTCGAACCAAACGTAGAGTACTTTCCCGTCGGCGTTGGGTAGGGGGACTTTAATTCCCCAGTCGAGATCGCGGGTCATGGCGCGGGGCCGTAACCCTTCCTTCAGCCACGATTGACACTGCCCGAATACATTCGTTTTCCACTCCGTATGGCTGTTGACATATTCCTCAATTTTCGGCTGCATCCGGTCAAGGGGCAGAAACCAGTTTTTGGTTGAGCGTCGAACCGGTTTTGATCCAGAAAGCGTCGAATGCGGTTCGATAAGCTCGGTAGGGCTAAGCGCCGTTCCGCAACGTTCGCACTGATCGCCGTAAGCGTTCGGGTTGCCGCAAACCGGACAAGTGCCAACGATATACCGATCGGCCAGGAATTGTTCGGCTACTTCGTCATAATATTGCTCCGTAACCTCTTCGTCGAAGTCGCCTTTTTCGTAGAGTTTTGTGAAAAAATCCTGTGATGTTTCGTGGTGGATATGGTTTGACGTTCGCGAATAAATATCGAACGAGATGCCGAAGTCAGTGAATGCCTGCTTAATCTGGCCGTAGTATTTATCGACGACCTGCTGGGGCGTAATGCCTTCTTTCTTGGCTTTGATTGTGATGGGTACGCCGTGTTCATCGGTGCCGCTGATAAAGGCGACATCTTTTCCCGTTGAGCGGAGGTAGCGCACATAAATGTCGGCGGGCAGATAGCATCCGGCAAGGTGACCGATGTGAATCGGGCCGTTTGCGTAGATGAGAGCCGCCGTGACGGTATAGCGTTGTGGGTTTTCGAGAGACATAATCCAGGAATTGGAGCGCAAAATTAGCAATTCAGGGCCGAACGTTGTTATGTTTACATAAAGAGTACAGCCAGCCCACTATGGAGAACACCACGCCGAATACGAATAATTTCCTCAACTGGGTAGAAATCAAAAACTTCAATTGACATCATTACTGCCTAATCCGGTTTTTATTACGGGAGCTACCGGTTTTATCGGCTCACACATTGCCCGGCGGTACCTGGCCGATGGTCATCCGGTGACAGCGCTCTATCGGCCTCAAAATGGGTATGGGTTACTGTCGGATGTGGCCGAACAAATCACCTGGCATGCTGGCGATGTACTGGATATCCCGTCGCTCGAAGCGGCTATTGAGGCAAATATGGACGTGATTCACGCGGCTGCCATTGTCTCGTTTGTGCCGAAAGACCGTGATCGAATGGAACACATTAATGTTGAAGGTACGGCCAACATCGTGAATGTTTGCCTGAAAGCGGGTGTACGAAAACTGGGTTATATTAGTTCGGTTGCGGCTATGGGTCGGCCAACGGCGAAAGGAGGGAGGACCAGCGAATCCACCCCAATTAATGAAGATCAGAAATGGGAGGATTCGCCAAATAACTCGGTGTATGCCAAAACCAAATATTGGGCTGAACTAGAAGTCTGGCGAGGTGTAGCAGAAGGACTGAACGTCGTAATAGTCAATCCGTCTATCGTGCTGGGTGCGGGCGACTGGAGCCGAAGCAGCCTGCAACTCATTAAATATGTACATGATGAACGACCGTTTTACCCGGCGGGTTTAGTCAATTATGTGGACGTGCTCGACGTAACGGACGTACTTATGAAATTAATGCAGTCTGACAGGACGTCACAGCGGTTCATCCTGAATGGGGGCACCATTCCGTACCGTTCCTTGTTAGAACAGATAGCAGCCGTGTTGGGTAAGCATCCGCCAATGAGGCAGATTCCGCCCACACTAACCCGTCTGCTCTGGCCATTAGAGGCCGTGCGGGCGTGGCTGATAGGGAAGGCTCCGCTTATTACCCGCGAAACGGCTCGATCAGCGAGTTCATTGTATCAGTACGATGGACACAAAATTGAGGAGGTGCTTGATTTTCAGTACCGTCCCTTGAGTGATACTCTTAAGCGCGTGGCAGCCGCTTTAGAGTAGAGTTAAAGGGTAAGTAAATTTTCGGTTCGAGGGTTGGAGTTTTGCTTTTTTGAGTTTATATTTCACTGCCAAAGGATAAATCGCACCATTGGTGCGGCCCCTATCCGCCCACATTTTGAAGGCAATAGCATGGAGCAAGAGTTCGAAGAACGAGAAGGCGATATTAAAGAA
>CAXVWN010000302.1:0-6854 GCA_964263725.1 Spirosoma sp. | reverse complement strand
GTATTTTACTTTCTGCTTTTCTAACAATTGGAGTGCATACTCGGATTGTTTCCGTTTGCGACCCCGACCGTGCATACCCGGTCCGTAATTTTTTTTCTGAAGCGCTTTGCTCGGGCCCATAATTGGCTCACCGAACTTACGAGAAATTTTGGCCTTTGGGCCTGTGTAACGTGCCATTCTTCAATGAATGAATAATTGTGAAACATTGAACAGACACAACCAAATGTCGCCTGTCCCTATTCATGCCATCCGTAAGTTATACGCGACGACGTTTTGGCGGCCGACAACCATTGTGCGGCAACGGGGTAATATCCCGGATCGTAGTAACTTCGATACCAGAGTTTTGAATGGTACGAATTGCCGACTCACGGCCTGATCCTGGACCTTTCACGAACACTTCTGCTTTCCGCATACCCAAATCGTGGGCAACGGCAGCACAGTTAGATGCGGCAGTTTGTGCAGCGTAGGGTGTGTTTTTCTTTGAGCCACGAAAGCCCATTTTACCCGCCGATGCCCAGGAAATAACCTGGCCGTTCATGTTGGTGATCGAAATGATGATGTTGTTGAACGTAGCCCGGATGTGTACCTGACCAACTGGTTCAACAATTACCACCCGCTTTTTCGCTTTGTCTTTGCGTTTTGCTTGAGCCATTGTTTGTAGGTAATCGTCAATGTGTCATCGGTTATCATTACTTGTTACCCAGTGCAAGCACTGACTAACCACAAATGGTCCGTATGACGATGAGCGACCGATTAATTATTTCGTTACTTTCTTCTTATTAGCAACTGTCTTCCGCTTACCTTTCCGGGTACGGGAGTTGTTTTTCGTATGCTGACCACGAACCGGCAGACCTTTACGGTGCCGCAGACCCCGGTAGCAACCGATATCCATTAACCGTTTGATGCTCAATTGCACTTCTGATCGCAACTGACCTTCAACCTTGTACTCGTTCGAGATCGCGTTACGAACGGCGCTCGCTTCATCATCCGACCATTCGCTGGCCTTCTTATCAACGCTGATACCAGCATCGGTCAGAATTTTCTTTGCGCGGCTGCGACCAATACCGAAAATGTATGTCAACGCAATTTCGCCACGCTTTTTGTCTGGAATATCAACACCTGCAATACGTGCCATACTTAGCCTTGTCTTTGTTTATAACGGGGATTCTTTTTGTTGATCACGTACAGCTTTCCTTTCCGACGGATCACGATGCAGTCTTCACTGCGCTTCTTGATTGACGCTTTAACTTTCATTTTCGACTTACGTTTTACGATGTCTGAATTACGTCATACGACTTAGAAATCGTAAAACGTAATTCGCAAATCATTTGTACCGATACACAATCCGCGCCTTGCTCAAATCGTAAGGCGACATTTCCAATTTTACGCGATCTCCCGGCAAAATTTTGATGTAGTTCATCCGCATTTTGCCAGAGATGTGAGCGATTACTTCGTGCTTGTTTGCCAGTTCTACCCGGAACATTGCATTCGATAATGCTTCCAAAATCACACCGTCCTGTTCTATAGAATTCTGCTTTGCCATGTTTGCTTTAAGCCGCTATCAGTTCCTGTGTTTCAACCATCAGGCTTGTATTCGCGGTAACTGCTTCTATGTAATCAAAGGTTGTCAGAATTTCGGGCTTTCCTTTTCGTACGGCTACCGTATGTTCAAAGTGAGCCGAGGGTTTGCGATCAACTGTCCGAATCGTCCAGCCATCACGCTCCTGTACAACGCCTTTCTTACCGAAATTAATCATTGGCTCAATCGCCAAAATCATCCCTTCTTTAAGTTTAGGACCCTGTCCACGTTTGCCATAATTCGGTACTTCAGGCGCTTCATGTAGATCTTGACCTACACCATGACCAACTAATTCCCGAACGACCGAATACCCAAAACTCTCTGTGTATGTCTGAATAGCGTAACCAATATCTCCAACCCGATTCCCATCTATCGCTTTTCCCAGACCGATGTACAACGATTCTTTTGTACGGGTCAGTAATCTGCGAATAGCTGGACTAACTTCTCCAATTGGGTAAGTATATGCGCTATCACTGTGGTAACCGTTCAGCTTTACCCCACAATCAATCGAGATAATATCACCATCCCGAAGTTCATAGCGGCTTGGAAACCCATGTACTACTACATCATTGACCGAGATGCAGAGAGAAGCCGGAAACTTGTTATACCCCAGGAATGATGGAATGCCTCCATTATCCCTAATATACGTTTCGGCAACTTTATCAAGTTCCTTCGTGGCAACGCCAGGTCGGATGAGCTTTGCTACTTCAGCATGAGCTTTTCCGAGCACCTGGGCACTGATTTTGATCAGAGCGATTTCTTCATCACTTCTGAAATAAATCATTTTATCCTTCTTATCGGAACTACTCATGTCAATTAGGCGGCTACTGTCTCGCTATTGGTACGTCCCTGAACGCGGCCTGATTTCATCAAACCTTCATACCGACGCATTAATAGATAGCTTTCAACTTGTTGTAAAGTGTCAAGTACTACACCAACCATAATCAGCAGTGATGTGCCACCAAAGAACTGCGCAAAACCACTAGTCATACCCAATAAATTGGCAATAGCTGGTAGAATTGCTACAATGGCAAGCATAACTGCACCAGGTAACGTAATACGATCCAATACAGTACCGATGTATTCCGAAGTCTGAATACCTGGCTTAACACCCGGAATAAATCCACCACTACGTTTCATGTCATCGGCAATTTGAACGGGGTTGACAGAAATGGCCGTGTAGAAAAACGTAAAAATGATAATCAGAAGGGAAAACAACAGATTGTATTGCCAAGTCGTGTAGCTTTGAAAGGCGTTTTGCACACTAGCTGCAAAATCACTTTTCTCTGCAAACAAACCTGCAACGTAGGTCGGTATAAACATTAATGCCTGAGCGAAAATGATCGGCATTACACCGGCTGCATTCAGTTTTAGGGGTAGGTATTGACGTTGGCCGCCAACTACTTTATTCCCAATAACCTGTTTGGCGTATTGAATTGGGATACGTCGGACAGCTTGCGTTAAGACGACAGCGCCCATAATCACAAAAAACAGACCTACCAATTCCAAAACAAAAACCAAACTGCCACCAGTACCACGTGATAGAGCTTCTCCGTAAATAGCACCTGGTAGCCGTGATACGATCCCAATCATAATAATCATTGAGATACCGTTACCAATTCCTTTATCTGTAATCCGTTCGCCCAGCCACATACAGAAAATGGTGCCAGCCGTAAGAATAAATAGAGACGAAATGGTAAATAAGCCCCGATCGATCAGTAATGCTTCCTGCGGAATCGTAGTGCGAACGTACGTAATAGCTTGTACAGCTGTTACGCCAATTGTAAGCACTCGCGTGATTTGATTCAGTCGTTTTCGGCCTGACTCACCCTCCTTCTGCATTTTCTGAAAGTAGGGTAATGCCAGCGTAAGTAGCTGAATCGCAATCGAAGCCGAGATATACGGCATTATTCCCAATGCGAAGATCGACGCTTTACTAAATGCTCCACCTAAAAAGGTGTCTAACAAACCAAGCAATCCCTGCGGATTAAGATTTAATTTGTTAGGATCAACGCCAGGTAGTACAATGGCTGAGCCAAGACGAAATGCTGTAATGAACAACAACGTGTTCAGGATTCGACCCCGCAACTCGTCAATTGCAAAAATATTCTTAAACGTGGTGATGAGTCGATTCATAAAAGTAGGTCGGTCGTTACCTTGCTTACAACTTAATTAGCTGCTTCCTCTTTTGCTTGTTTGGCAGGCACGATAGCTTTACCACCAGCTTTTTCGATAGCTTCCTTCGCGCTGCTTGAGAAAGCATGAGCGTGAATTTCAATAGCGGCTGTCAGTTCACCACGGCTTAATACTTTGACAAGGTCTTTTTTACTAACCAGACCATGCTGGAGCAGAAAATCCATGTCGACTATAGTAGCGTTGGTTTCGTCAACTAATGCTTGAATCGAATCCAAATTTAGAGGCTTGTACTCGACGCGGTTGATATTTTTAAAGCCGAATTTCGGAACACGACGTTGTAGGGGCATTTGGCCACCTTCAAAGTGTATTTTACGGCTATAACCTGAGCGTGACTGCGCTCCTTTGTGACCACGTGTAGACGTTCCGCCCATACCTGATCCCTGCCCGCGTCCGACTCGCTTGCGCTCTCTGACGGAACCTTTTGCCGGTCTAAGGTTGCTTAAATTCATGTTATTTGTTGGAAGAAAAAAGTAAGACAAAAGGGAACAAATTAGTAGTAAAAACAGGTCTGTTCATCAATTATCTTGCTACTTCTATCCATATTTAGTGATAAAAAGATGATTCTTTTGGCCCTTCGGTACTGCCCTAACTCTCGGTTACGACAGCCTGAAAACCAAAAGAATCGCAAAGATACTTAAATTTCTTCAACCTTCACTAGATGCTTTACCTTATTGATTGCACCTTTAAGCGCGTCGTTGTATTCCAGTTCGACGCTGCGGTTTATTTTGCCCAAGCCTAACGACTTGATCGCATTTTTTTGAGATAGCGGTCGTTTAATGGTGCTGCTGACCTGCGTAATACGTACTCGTGCCATGTCTGTTGCTCCTTTTATTAACCGTTAAATACTTTTGCCAAACTTATCTGACGCTGGAAAGCTACCTGATGCGGTAGCCGCATTTTTAGTAATGCAACAAGTGTAGCTTTAACTACATTGTGAGGATTTGATGAGCCCTTGGATTTCGCCAGGATATCATGAATACCTGCCGATTCAAGAACGGCCCGCATAGCACCACCAGCGATTACGCCTGTACCCGGTGCGGCTGGTTTTAGCAGGACAAAGCCACCGCTAAATTTACCTTCCATTTCGTGAGGAACTGTACGTTTCAGAAGAGGAATCTGTACCAGATTCTTCTTAGCGTCTTCTACTCCTTTGGCTATTGCGTCAGTTACTTCGTTGGCCTTACCCAATCCGTATCCAACGACACCGTTACCGTCGCCAACGACGACAATTGCCGAGAAACTGAACCGTCGACCACCTTTTACCACCTTCGCTACGCGGTTGATGGCTACAACCTTTTCCTTAAGGTCGGCTTCGTTGAACTTTGTCGGTCTTGCTGAATTGATGTTCATTGCTTAGAACTTAAGGCCTCCCTCGCGGGCTGCATCGGCCAATGCTTTTACTTTACCGTGATATAAGTAGCCGTTGCGGTCGAATACAGCTGAGCTGATATTCTGTGCAACTGCTTTTTCAGCTAGTCGAAGACCAACTTTCTTCGCCGTGTCGATGGTATTACCTTCGGCTTCGCTTTTCAACTCAGCCGATGATGCGGCTGCAAGAGTGCGGCCGGAAATGTCATCAATAAGTTGCGCGTAGATCGCTGTGTTAGAGCGAAAAACTGATAAACGGGGGCGTTCAGCTGTGCCAGACACTTTCGCCCGGATACCAAACTTGATCCGCTGTCTTCTTTCTTGTTTATTCGTTGCCATGTTATTTGATTCCGACCAAATAGGCGTTTATATAGATTGATGATCGACGTTTGACGTTTGATATTAATCGTGGAAGAACCTAGATTGTCAAACGTCAAACACCAAACCTTATTTCTTAGACGAGGACTTACCCGCTTTCCGGCGAACTTGTTCTCCGATAAAGCGAATACCTTTTCCTTTGTAAGGTTCAACTTTACGGAGCGAGCGAATTTTGGCCGCTACATCACCAAGAAGTTGCTTATCAGAACCTTCCAAATATACCTTAGGGTTCTGACCTTTCTCCGTTACGGCTGTTACCTTAATTTCGGTTGGAACGGCTAGATACACATTGTGTGAATAGCCAAGTTGCAATTCGAGAATGTTGTTAACAACGGAAGCTTTGTAACCAACTCCAATTACTTCGAGATCGAGTTTAAAGCCTTCGCTTACACCCTTTACCATGTTGCTTACCAACGAACGGTACAGGCCGTGCAGGGCTTTATGACGCTTTTGCTCGGTGGGGCGTGACACTTGTATTTGACCTTCCTCAATAGCTACCGAAATATCCGGGTTAACCAATTGGGTTAAAGTTCCTTTAGGCCCTTTTACCGTTACGACGTTTAGTTCGTCGACAGACAACGTAACGTTGCTGGGCAGGGCTATGGGTTTCTTACCTATACGTGACATCGTTCAGTTCGGATTAATATACGTAACACAATACTTCTCCACCGACGTTCAGCGTTTTGGCTTCCTTATCCGTCATTACGCCCTTTGAGGTCGAAATGATAGCGACACCTAAGCCATTCAAGATACGCGGCAGATTATCGGCTCCCCGATACTGTCGCAGACCTGGACGGCTAATGCGTTGTAGGTCAACGATAGCAGGCTGCTTCGTTGTGGGATTGTATTTCAGCGCAATTTTGATTACGCCTTGCGGAGTACTATTATCGTCGAACTTGTAGTTCTGGATGTACCCTTTTTCGTACAAAACCTTAGTAATTTCTTTCTTTATATTGGAAGCAGGGATCTCCACAACACGGTGCTTAGCCCGGATGGCGTTTCTAACACGCGTCAGAAAGTCTGCTATTGGATCTGTATTCATTCTTAGTGTTGCGTTACTTACAAACTTCTCTTTTTGAGAAAGTTCGCAAAATTACGGAAACTGAATTGCAATTAGAAATGGAATCTGGAATTACCAGCTTGCCTTAGTTACACCTGGGATCTTACCTGCTGATGCCATTTCCCGGAAGGTTACCCGTGAAATACCAAACTTGCGCATGTAGCCTCGAGGACGACCCGTTAATTTACACCGATTGTGCAGACGAACAGGAGACGCATTCTTAGGCAGTTTATCCAGACCGATGTAATCGCCAGCAGCTTTCAAAGCAGCCCG
>CAXVWN010000301.1:0-13667 GCA_964263725.1 Spirosoma sp. | reverse complement strand
TTCAGATCAATGCCTACACGCGGAGTCTGCAGGAGTTGCCGGCCTGGGTCAAGCCCGGTCGGGCGGCCCGCTCGTATTATCAGATCGATGTGGTGGACAATGGGGTGGGCTTCGATGAGAAGTACCTGGATCGTATTTTTCAGGTTTTTCAGCGGCTTCACGGCAAGAGTGAGTTTGCGGGCACGGGGATTGGGTTGGCCATTTGTGAGCGGGTGGTTGCCAATCATGGTGGTGCCCTGACGGCCCGGAGTCAGGTGGGTCAGGGGGCAACGTTTAGTGTGTATTTTCCCGGTTAGAAAAGGGATGACCAACGAATGGAAGCGTGCAGGCTGTAAAAACGGCCTGTTGTGTGGCCATCAAAAGCAACTATATATCCATCAGCCTAAAGCTATATATAGCGCCTGGCTGATGCAACGAAAGGGGATTGGGTATCGTTGCATCAGCAACCTACTGTAACGCTCAGTCTTTAAATTGTCGATTATGAATAAGACAGGACCTATTATCGTCATTGAAGACGACGAAGATGACCAACTACTATTGACTCAGGTATTTTCCAAGCTTAGCCATAAAAATAAAGTTATCTTTTTTGAGGATCCTGAAGAGGCCCTGACCTTCCTGACAACGAGTGCGGTTGAGCCCTTCATTGTTCTGTCCGATATTAATATGCCTAAGTTAAGCGGGCTGGAATTGAGAGAGAAGATTCACGCCAATGAAAGCTTACGCTTGAAGTGTATTCCCTATTTATTCTTTACGACCAGTGCTGAGCAGCAACATGTGGTTGAGGCTTACTCAAAGTCGGTTCAAGGCTTTTTTGTGAAGCCCAATAGCCTGGATAAGCTGGAACAAATGATCCGAAAAATAATCGACTATTGGCAGGAATGCACCTCGCCTGACTATATAAAGTAGTCCTGTTCGTATAGCCGCCCATCGACTGTGCTCTTGCACTTTTGGCCGTTAAAGTAATGGTAGCCAGTGTATATGAAAAGGCAGACGCTAAATTGCTGATTGAGGCTATTTGAGCTAACAGTCTGTTTAAAGAGCTGTGTAATAAGTTAGAGATTGTCTGGCGAGCTATAAAGGGAATGACTTGTTTGATTGGGTGGCGAATCTGACAGGATGGTTATGGGAAGTGGTTTGTAAAATATCCAGTAGTCTGAAAGTAGTGTACCTGTTATAACAGGGTTCCCGTATCATGTTGACTAAGGCAACTTCAAACGTAGTGGGGTAACTGAGCCGGAAAGTTAGCTTTCCGGCTCAGTTACCCCACTATAGTTACCCGTTTTGCCCTTTATAAACGTTCATGGCCACCAAGGAACCAAGCATGATAACGATGCCCAGTAGCTGGCTACCGTCAAGACTTTCGTTCAACAGAAAGTGAGCGGTCAAGAGTGCTACCGGTAGTTCGACGGTCATTAAAATTCCGCTCAGCCCGGCTCCAACATAGGGAATCCCTTTCGCAAACAAAACGGGGGGTATCACCGTCCCAAATAAGGCCAGGAATAAGGCCCAGTTGAGGAGACCAATGCCTGCATGATTTTCAAAAGCCAGTGTGGGTGCATTAACCGCCAGAATAGCCAGCGCGGAGCCGATCATAGTGAGGGCACTTTTGGGTAAATAGGGAATATCTTTCCCAACCCGGCTATTGGCCACAATATAACTGGCATAAGTAATAGAGGCCATTAATACCAAGAAAACACCCTCCCAGGAAAAAGTGGTAGGCTTTCGCTCCAGTAATTTACCGGCCAAGACAGTGCCTATTAATATAAAAACAGTAATCAGCAGTTCCATCCTGGAGGGTTTCTTCTGAAAGAACGCCCACTCCAGTAAAAGGCCAATCCAGGTAAATTGCATTAACAATACGATGGCCAGGGAAGCCGAAATCGATTGAACCGATTGGTAATACAGGTACGTTGACAAGCCGATTGCCGCGCCCGTTCCTAAAAGAGACAGGCTGTTTTTTCTGGTTAATAAGCTTTTTTGCTTCGTTTGGGAGAAGCAGGCTAATGCCGACAAAAGCAAAGCCCCTACTAAGGCTTGCGAAAAGGCTATTTCTGCCGGATTATAGCCCCCTTGGTAAGCTAGCTTTACAAAGGACGAAAGAATCCCAAAACTGGCTGCTCCAGCCAGCACCATACTGATATATTTTGTCATGAGTCAGATTGTCTAAATTGATCCAGTGAACAGGTGAATCCTGTTCCGGTGTAATGTGACTAAACAACCTGGTTGACTCCTTGACAAAAGGGCATAGCATGAACCCCCGCTTATTGATAAAATAAGGGCTGCTGGAAAATCGAATCCGGTTGTTTAGCTTAGAGCGCTACCGGAGGAGGAAGAATATAAGAAAAAATGGCCGTATTCATGAACAAGGTGCTTAAGTCTGCAAATGTATAAAAAGGCATAGGTATGGCAAGAAAAGCAGCCAGACACTTAGCCACATTACTGGCCAATTGAGTAGTTGTCTTGCCTAGTCAGCATCTTGGGCCTGGCACTTCCCGGCAGACTTTTTCACTATCGACTGCCTGCTTTTCGGGAGTGGCTCAACCTCAGCATCCAAAGTCAACTCCTTCTCGACAAAATCTCTGTTGTAGGCCGACGATCTATTTATGAAATTTTTCAGGTTGCTTTTTTATAAGGGTAGGTGGTATTTCGTTGTATTTATTATATTTGGCAAAACTACCAATTATCCAAATATTATGGCATCATTAAGACATTTACTTTTATTTTTATTTATTTTTTCGGCAAATTGTAAATTATTTGCTCAAGTCAAAGGCAAGGTTATCGACGCTTCGGACAAATCAGCCATCGTTGGGGCGTCCGTTATTATTTCCGGCACTCAAAAGGGAACCGTTACGGATGCAGAAGGCCGCTTCTCATTAGATGCGCCCGTTGGGACTGCCCTCGATGTGTCATTCGTTGGGTATGAAACCCTAAAGCTGAAAGCTTTGGCGGATAACCTGGTTGCCTTAACAACGGGTGCAACTAACCTGGAAGAAGTGGTCGTGGCCGTGGGTAGCCGAAACTCCCAACGAACCTTAACCGACTCGCCCCTGCCGGTTGATATTTTATCGGCTAAAGAGCTTACATCAACGGGTCAACCTACCTTCGATAAGGCATTGCAGTATCGTATTCCTTCCTTCAATACGGTCAATACGCCGGTTAATGATGCCACGACCTTATTAGATCCCTGGGAGATCCGAAACATGGGGCCAAGCCGAACATTGATCCTGATCAATGGCAAGCGGAAAAATCTTAGCTCCTTACTGTATGTTCAATTCTCGCCCGGCCGGGGTGAAACCGGGGTCGATTTATCGGCGATACCTCAACAAGCCATCAAGCGGGTAGAAATCCTGCGCGATGGTGCCTCAGCCCAATATGGTTCCGATGCCATTGCCGGGGTCATGAACATTATCCTCAAAGACAAATTTGATTACACCTCGCTCAATGTTAACACGGGGGTTACCTCAAAAGGTGATGGCGGTATGATTGATATCGCGTTTAATAGTGGCAGCAATTTTGCCGGAAAAGGATTTGTAAACTATACCATTGATCTGTCTCAACAAAACAGCGCTGTTCGTTCCGGTATTGTTGATGTACCCACTGAAATTGCTACGTTTGGCGGGAGTGCGGCCCAAAATGCGTTGATCACCAATTACCTGAAAGATAACCCAACCGCCGGAAACATCAACGGGACCGGCACAATCTCAGCCGGCAAGTTCTTAATCAATGCCGGCATTCCGCTGGGGGATAGCAAGGAACTCTATGCCAATGCCGCCATGGTCACCAAGCGGGTGCTAAGCTATGCTAACTTCCGTCCGCCTTACTGGCGACAAGACCGGGGCTTATTACACAGTCAGACCGATAATGGCGGGAAAAACTACCTGACAGCCGCCACCCTCGCTTACCCTACACAAGACAATGTTGATCTATATAAAGGTTACACGGGGTATGGACCAACTTTTGAAGGTAATTTGATCGACTACAATGCCACGGTCGGAGCCAGAGGAGAAACCAATGGTTGGAAGCATGACATCAGTTTAACGACCGGCTACAATGCGCAGCTTTATACCGTTGATAACACCGTTAATCGGACGCTCGGGAAAGCAAGCCCTACCCGGTTTCGGCCAGGTGGTTATGCCTTCAGCCATATTGTGGGCAATATTGATATTTCAAAACAGGCTACCGAAAAATTGGGCATTGCCTTTGGGGTAGAAGCCCGTTCGGAAAAATACACGATCACCGCTGGCGACACAGCCTCCTATTCGGGTGAAGGGGCCAACTCGTTTCCGGGTATCAACGCCATGAATGCTGGTGTGTTTCAGCGCTTCAACATCGGGGGGTATCTCGATTTAAGTTATGACGTTACCAAAAACTTCCTGGTGAATGGTACTGTTCGTACAGAAAAATATAGCGATTTCGGCAATGCTACTGTTTGGAAAGTTTCGTCCCGCTATAAACTAGCGGATGACAAAGTCGTGATAAGAGGCTCTGCCTCAACCGGTTTCAGAGCGCCTTCGCTTAGCCAGATTTATGCCCAGTCTACGCAGGCGGCTTTCATTGGCGGGACTATTCAGCTATCCGGCTTGTTTAACAACAAAAGCACACAGGCCCGTTTGCTGGGCATCCCGGCGTTGAAACCCGAAAAATCAACGAATTTCTCCGTCGGTGTAGCGGTGAATCCGACCCGAAACCTGAGTATCTCGCTGGACTATTTCAATATTAACGTTAAAGACCGGATTGTCTATAGCTCGTCGATTAGTTCATCGGACCTGACCACCACCTTGGGTAGTATCTTAAATCAGGCCGGGGTAAGCTCCATTCAATTCTTTATTAACGGCATCCAAACCAGTACCTCTGGTCTTGATTATGTTGTATCCTATAGAAACCTGCCGCTGGGCCGTGGTAAATTGGGTCTTAATCTGGCGGGTAACTTCATGTTAGAAAACAAAATCGTCGGTACGCCAGCCGATCCGGAGGCCATTAAGTCGGCCGGATCAAGTATCCTGAATACGCAAATTAAATCGCTGCTCACGGAAAGCCGACCAAAATACAAGTCTATTTTAGGTTTGGATTACACGATGGGCAAATGGAACGTTAACCTGAACAATACCCTTTTTGGACCTACTTCGTTTCAGGATCTGGATAATGGCGGGGCTATTATGGAAAACATTAAAGCCCAATTTAAACCCGCTGTTGTAACCGATTTAAGCGTAGGATATTCATTCAGCAAATCTCTGTCGGCTTCCGTAAATGCCAATAATTTATTTAACATCTTGCCTAAATGGGACCTAGTAGGCCTGAACTCAACGGGCACCCAGTATCTGGCTAATGCAGAAAATGCGTCTTTGCTGAGAGGCTTTCTATCCTTCAGTGGTCGTTATAGCATTCTGGGTTACAATGGTTCCCAGTTTAGTCAGTTAGGGACTACCTTTAATGCAAATATAAACCTGCGGTTTTAACCGTAAACTTTCGTTCAGGCGTGTATAATGCTGATTTTAATTACGGCCTGTGGAATAGCCAGTTATTCTACAGGCCGTAATTATTTATGACTGTTGCCGAAAACATATGGACGTTTTAATGGGCCAATTTTGAGTAGGAGAGACGTACTTTTCTAACTTGACTAGTTGTAAACGCACATCAGTAGCCTTCAATTTGCCGACCATGCTGGAGCAACTCAAGACGGTAATCGTTTCTCGCTTTCCCGACCTGAGTAAGGTTTCGTTTACCCTGTTTACCTTGAGGTAGGATTCTCTGGCAGTAGTTTTGGCCAACGCCTGAGGTTATTCTGATGGATAAATGACTAAAATTTCAGATTCTGCACCCGAACTGCATTTAAAATGGCCAGCATCGCTACACCCACATCGGCAAAAACGGCTTCCCACATTGTAGCAAGACCACCCGCGCCCAGCACCAGCACAATTCCTTTGACCACCAGAGACAAGGTGATGTTTTGCCAGACTATCCGCCTGGTAGCCCGGCCAATCTCTACGGCCATCGCAATTTTAGCGGGTTCGTCATTCTGAATGATAACGTCGGCCGTTTCAATGGTCGCGTCGGAACCCAGGCCACCCATGGCCATCCCAACATCGGCCAGCGCAACGACGGGTGCATCGTTGACCCCGTCGCCCACAAAAGCCAGCTTCGCCTTTGGGTTACCTGCCAGTTCTGCTTTGAGCCGCTCAACCTGGGCTACTTTATCTTCGGGTAATAAATCGCCATGCCACTCATCCACGTCAACCTGTTTAGCCACCGCTTCGACGACGGCTGACTTATCACCTGATAGCATGACCGTGCGAATACCAGCTGCTTTGAGCCGTTTTACGGCTTCTGCCGCATCGGGTTTAAGTTCATCGGCAATTGTAAAGTAACCCGAAAACTGTCCGTCAATGGCCGTCATGACGACTGTGTAGGGAATCTGGGTCAAGGCTTCATCAAACGACACGTGGAATTTTTGGAGTAGTTTGGCATTTCCTGCCAGCATCTGTTTGCCGTCAACCTGACCTTTTAGGCCATGACCAGGAATTTCTTCTACGCCTTCGACTGAAATCGATTCGTACCCTTTTTCTCCACCGTGGGCACGGGCATAATCTATAATGGCCGTTGCCACCGGGTGGGTCGATTTACTTTCCAGGGCTGCTGTCAGTCGTGCCCATTCTTTTGCATCTATACCAATAGGTTTCGCTTCTTGAACCTTAAAAACTCCTTTCGTAAGTGTGCCTGTTTTATCCATGACGACAATTTTAAGCTGGGTCATCAGATCTAGAAACACCGAACCTTTAAACAAAATACCTTGCTTTGAACCCGCGCCTATTCCGCCAAAATACCCAAGCGGGATTGATATCACCAACGCACAAGGGCAACCGATCACTAAAAAGACTAACCCCCGATAAAGCCAATCCCGAAACTGATAATCGGCAACGAAAAAATAGGGTACAAGTGTAATAAGTAAAGCCAACCCGCAAATGGCCGGTGTATAGATCTTCGCAAATTGGGCAATAAATTCCTGCGTTTGCGCTTTGCGGCCCGTTGCCTGTTGCACGAGTTTGAGAATGCGGGATAGCTTGGAATCCTGATAAAGAGTGGTCACGTCCATCTCCACCAATGACTGCCGGTTAATCATGCCCGCCAGTACGGCTTCGCCTTTGGCAATTGAGCGGGGTACACTTTCGCCGGTCAGGGCTGCCGTGTCGAACGTACCATTCTCGGAGCGCATTGTCCCGTCTAGCCCTACTTTCTCCCCTGGTTTTACCTGTACAACATCACCGATAGCGACGGTAGCCGCCTTGACGGTTTGCGCCTTTTCATTTTTAATTACTGTTACTTCATCAGGACGTACATCCAGCAATGCCTTGATAGACCGTCGCGCCCGCAGCACGGCTGCATCCTGAAACAACTCACCGATGGTATAAAACAGCATGACCGCTACACCTTCAGGGTATTCCCGAATACCAAAAGCACCTAGTGTCGCTACGCCCATCAGAAAGAATTCAGTAAACACATTACCACTCACAATACCTTTCCAGGCCCGCTTCAAAACCGGCCAACCGACGGGAAGATAAGAAATTACATACCAGATAAGACGAATAGGGTCGTTGAACCAATGAGTGGAATACTTATCCAGCATGATACCCACCAGTAGCCCTGCCAGGCTGATAATGACGGGCGCATAAGTGCGTAATGTTTGCACAGGGCCAGTCTTCGGCGGAGCAATGTCTGCCGCCGGTGTTGTTCCTTCGTCAATAAGTTCGAGCTCATGATCATGCTCGTCGTGATCGTGCCGGGACGCCGGGTGGTTATGTTCGTCTTCCATAGGTCGTTAGAGTTCAATAAAAAATGTGAGAATACCGACATCAATCAACACGGCTGGCAACCAGTGGTTGGGAATTGCGGCATGAATCGATCCCAACTGTCTGGCTAATGGTCATGCCCTCCGCCTTCATCGCCCCCGGCACTGGCCGAGAGAATATCATAAGCGCCGATCAGAACCACCTGTGCTCTGGCGTCCACCCCCTTGGGTAGTGTTACCGCACGATACCCGTTTTCTGAGGCACCTGCGCGAACCGGCACGGGGCGAAATTGATAGTGAATTTGGCCTTCATGTTCTTCCTTGCCCACAAACAGATAAATCTGGCTGCTGTTACCCGACTGAACGATAGCCGTTTCGGGCAAGGCCGGTTCAGTTATGGCACCTGTTTCGATCAGTGCTTTGAGAAACGTACCGGGTCGCAAGGAACCAGATGCCGGGCTGTTTAACGTTGCATAGACCTTCACTGTACGATCCGAACCCACCTCTCGATTGATGAGTTTGATACGACCCATTCGTTCACCAGCGACACCCACCAGCGACAACCTTACCCGTTGGCCAACTTGTAAGCGAGCCAAGTCTCCCTCGAAAACCGTTAGTTCCGCTAGTAAACCGGTGGTGTTCATAATCTCAAACAGCACGTCGTTGGCGGCTACATAGCGTCCCCGATTTACATTGACCTGGGTAAGTGTACCGCCAATCGGGGCACGCACGGGAATTGTCCGCGTAATGCTTTCGGGCGTTAGTTTAGCTGGATTCAGTCCCAGAAGCGCCAGCTGTTGGCGCAGACCGCCAAGTCGTGCGTTGAGCGTACCGAGTTGGGCCGTGGCCTGCTGATAGGTTTTTAACGCCCCGACATTTTCGCGACTTAACTCCCGTTGACGTTCGTATTCCTGTTGCTGAAACGTGCGTTGGCTGTGGGTTTCTATATACTCCTGTTGAATTCGAATAAACTCGGGATTTTCCAGCACCGCCAGGGTCTGCCCCTGACGCACGGGTGTACCCGCCAGTAGGCTTGCCGATGTTAGAATGCCGCCGTAATGGGTGGACACCGACACCTGCTGACCGGGCAGAACCGTTAGAGAACCGTTGACCCGAATTAACTCGCTCATGGTTCGGTTTTCGAATTGACCAAGTTTGATACCTACGGTCTGATACTGGGCTTCGGTCAATTCGACCAGCCCTGCTTCTTCCTCAGTCTTGCCAACCCCGGTCGTATCAGTCATTGTTTTTGGAGCAGCAGCCCCTGCTACCGTTTCGGTAGTAGGTTTTTGCTTACAGGCTGTTGCCATAACCAACGAGAGCAAAACTATATGAGAAATTATAAGATGGATTCGTTTCATTACTGGGTTCGACCTACCAAAAAGTCGAGGTTAATTAAGGTCTGATTGAGCTCATTGAGCGCGGAGAGATAACCCATCTGAATGTCACTAACCGTTCGCAGGTTTTGCAGCAGTTCCACGTAGCCAATCTCACCCGCCCGGTATGCTTTGGTTACCTGCTGCTGAATCAGCGTAGCCTGTGGCAAGCCCGATTCACGGTAGTACGCCAAGTTTTGCCGATTTTTCTGATAGGTCTGAACGGTAGTTGCCACCTCGCCCTCCAGGATGCGTTGCCGTGCCGTGCGCTGGGCTTCCGTGCGCTGCTGACCGATACGAGCAGCGGTTACACGAGCTTTGAGTGGTTTGGCAAATACCGGAATGGATACACCTACCTGACCATAGGTGAACCGATTCCCGGCTCCATAGAATTGTTCCCCTGCGCCATTGGCCTGAGTCTGAAAGCCCTGTAAGGATTGATTCGTTACACTCACTAAAAAATCAGGACGCAGGCGGGCGGCTTCGAGATCCGCTTCGCGCCTGGCGACTTCGACTTGTTGTCCCAACAAAGCCAGCTCCGGGTTTTGCGCGAATTGCGTTGAGTCGATGATCGGTAGTTGTCGTTCGCTCAGTACGATAGTAGGTATGGTTGGTGGGGTGGGCAGCGCCAGTAGCGTCTGCAACTGCCGGGCTAAAATTTGCACATCCAGCGTATTCTGGTTTAGTGCCGTTTGAACCTGTCGACGTTGGACATTGGCCGCCGTCTGCTCCAACAGGGTGCCTTCGCCCGTACGAAGGCGAACCGCAGCCCCCTGCGCAATGAGGGCAAATAAACTATCCTGACTGCGCAAAAAAACCGTCAGCGACTGCACGTACCAAAGCTGATAATACGTCGCTTTCACTTGGCGGGCTAAATCAGCCTGGGTTAATCGGCTTTCAGCTTCGGCACCAAGGATACGGGCATCGGCCAGCGAGCGCAGGCCCCGCACAACGGTCGGATTGGGTAACCGTTGCCCAACCGTCAGCGCCTGGTCGAAATAGCGGCTATTATATTGGCCGAGTGTAACAGCGATGTCGGTTTTTCCCACCTCACCCGCCGTTGCCCGCAATGCCTGCTGATAACCAACGTTGAGTCCAGACACCCGCAGGAGTGGGTTATTTTGATACGCCTGCTGAAGCGCCTGTGGCAATGACAACGGAGAAGGCAGCACCGCTTGCGCCTGCACCGGGCTGTTCGACAAGCTTCCTAGTCCCAACAGCCCAATGAGCAACCCAATCCCAACCGTTGCCGATTGGGGTTGCGCAGCTTTCTGGCCCAATCGTTTTTCAATCAGCGCGTACAAGACCGGCAGTACAAATAACGTCAGGATCGTGGCCGATAATAAACCACCAATGACAACCGTCGCCAATGGCTTTTGGACTTCAGCACCGGCTGAATTAGAGAGCGCCATCGGCAAAAAACCTAAGGAAGCCACTGTTGCCGTCATCAGCACCGGCCGAAGCCGGACGGCGGTTCCATCAAAAATTACTTTCATTAAATCAGCTTCACCCGCCTGCCGAATCCGATTAAATTCTCCGATCAATACGATTCCGTTCAACACCGCGACCCCGAATAGGGCAATGAAGCCAACCCCTGCGGAGATACTAAAGGGCATATCGCGTAACCACAACGCCAGTATTCCACCGATAGCCGCCAGTGGAATAGCCGAAAAAATAAGCAGCGATTGCCGCACTGAGCGAAACGTCAGAAATAGCAGCAGGAAGATCAGCGCTAGGGCCACCGGTACAGCGATAAACAGCCGCTCCCGTGCGTCGATCAGATTCTCGAACTGCCCTCCGTAGGTGACGTAGTAGCCCGGTGGAAATTTGAGTTGCGTGTTTATTTTTCCCTCTAATTCACGGACGACGCTTTCCACGTCGCGGCCCCGAACGTTGAATCCTACCGTCAGCCGCCGTTTGGTATCTTCCCGCTGGATCTGGTTTGGGCCAAGCCGAAGTTCTACACTTGCCAGCTGTGATAAGGGTATGGCAGGGCCATCTGGCACGGAAATCGTCAACGCGCGCACATCCTCAATCCGTTGACGATTTCCCTCGACTAATCGAACCGTCAGACCGTAGCGTCGCTCGCCTTCGTAAACTAGCCCCGCACTCTGCCCGGCAAACGCTGCCGATACAGTCTGGTTTACCTCATCGACGCTTAAACCATGCCGGGCCAGGGCTTCCCGGTCTATCTGCACCACGATTTGCGGTAAACCGGATACCTGCTCCACATAGAGATCCGTTGCTCCGGGTACATTGCCGACGATCCGTTTAATCTGCCCGGCCAATCGGGATAGTTCGGTCAGGTCTTCACCAAAAATTTTGACAGCTACGTCCTGCTTGGCGCCCGAAATCAATTCATTGAAACGCATCTGGATGGGTTGCTGAAAACTAAACTCAACCCCCGGAATAGCTTCGAGAGCCTCAGCCATCTTCGTCGCCAGCTCCTCCATGTTCCCCGCCGATGTCCACTCGGCCTGGGATTTGAGAACGATCATTAAATCGCAGGCTTCAATCGGCATGGGGTCAGTGGGTATCTCACCTGAGCCAATTTTGCCAATCACCTCGCGCACTTCCGGAAATTTTTTGCGCAGCAGTAAACTAGCCTGCTCGGCTTTTTCAATCGTCTGACTCAGGGAGCTGCCTGTGCGCACCCGTGTTTCGACCGCAAAATCACCTTCATTCAGTTCGGGAATAAACTCCCCGCCGAGGGTGGTAAAGAGCCAGACTGATCCGGCCAGCAAGAGAGCCGACAAAGTTAATACCAGCCCTTTCTGGCGCATTGCACCCCGTAGCAGGGGTTCATAGTGCCGATGAAAGAAGGCCATCATTCGATCCGAGAACGTCGGTTTGGGGGATACCATTTTACTCAAAAACAGCGCCGACATCATGGGTACGTAGGTCAGTGAAAGAATAAAGGCCCCCAAAATGGCAAAGGCCACCACCTGAGCCATCGGCACAAACATTTTTCCTTCAATGCCCGCCAGGGCCAGAATGGGCAGGTAAACAATCAAAATGATGAGTTCACCAAAGGCTGCTGCCGTTCGTATCCGGCTGGCCGACTCATACACTTCTTCGTCCATCTGGTCCTGAGTCAATCGGGTAGATCGCTTGATCACATTCAGATGATGCAACGTCGCTTCGACGATGATCACTGCCCCGTCTACAATCAGCCCGAAATCAATTGCGCCCAGACTCATTAAGTTGCCCGACACGCCAAAGAGATGCATCAGACTGACGGCAAACAGCATTGCCAGCGGAATAACAGACGCGACGATAAGACCAGCCCGCAGGTTACCCAAAAACAGGATCAGCACGAAAATGACGATGAGCGCCCCTTCGATCAGGTTTTTAGTGACGGTACCGATGGCCCGGTCGACTAGTTCGGAGCGATCCAGAAAGGCGTGAATGTCCACGCCTTCGGGCAGCGTTCGCCGAATTTGATCCATGCGGGTTTTAACCCGACCAATCACCTGGTTGGCATTTTCTCCTTTGAGCATCAGCACTAAAGCGCCCACTGCTTCGCCCTCGCCATTGCGGGTGAGCGCTCCGTAGCGAATCGCCGAACCAAACTGTAGGGTGGCTACATCCCGAATCAGGACGGGTATTCGACCGGCTGTGCGCCGAATGACGATCCGGCCAATGTCGGCCAAATTGCCGACGAGCCCTTCTGTGCGAATAAAATAGGCATTTGGCTTTTGGTCGATGTAGGCCCCGCCCGCGTTCTGGTTGTTATGTGAGAGTGCCGAAAAGAGGTCATTGATACTCAGTCCATACGACCGCAGCCGGTCAGGATCAACGGCGATTTCGTACTGTTTGACCAGCCCCCCAAAGCTACTCACATCGGCCACCCCGGATGTGCCCAGCAGTTGACGACGTACCACCCAATCCTGAATAGACCGTAGTTCGGTGGGCGAATAACGCTTTTCGTAGCCCGGCTTCGCATAAATGACGTACTGATAGATTTCGCCCAAACCCGTTGAGATGGGTCCAATGGATGGCTCGCCTGTTCCGTCGGGTATCTGACTACGGGCCTCGGCCAGTCGTTCGCTGATTTGCTGGCGAGCCCAGTAAAGATTCGTGCTTTCTTTAAACACCAGGGTAACGACCGATAGGCCAAAGCGCGAAAAGGAGCGGCTTTCGACAATATCGGGAATGGTGGCCATCGTCTGTTCGATGGGAAAAGTAACGAGCCGTTCAATCTCCTGCGCGGCTAGGGCCGGGCTTCGGGTAATAACCTGCACCTGATTGTTGGTGATATCGGGCAGCGCATCAATGGGCAAGCGTGTCAGCGAATAACCACCCCACATGATGAGCGCGAGGGTAAAGAGCCCGATAATGAGCTTATTCTGAATAGAGAATCGAATGATGCGATCCAGCATAATTGTGTCTGAACTAATGAACAATAGGAAGATGCCGAATGCATACAAACCGCATACTTACGCCTGGTAAGGGCATAGTAAAGCAGTCCATCGCAAACGGCGAGGGTGTTCAGACCCGAAGTTGAG
>CAXVWN010000300.1:0-21856 GCA_964263725.1 Spirosoma sp. | reverse complement strand
TTGCTGGGTGCAAGGCTCGATCCGCAGCCTATAGCCGAACCAAGCTTGAAAGAGGCTTATAAGGCCTATTTTCCGATTGGTGTGGCCGTGGCACCACGCAATTTGACAGGGCCCGAAGCGGAATTAATTATTCAGCAATTTAGTAGCGTTACCCCAGAAAATGCGATGAAAATGGGACCCATTCACCCCGAAGAAAACCGCTATTTCTGGAAGGATGCCGATGCCATCGTTGACTTTGCTCAGAAAAACGGCATTAAAGTACGCGGACATAATTTATGTTGGCATAATCAAACGCCACGCTGGTTTTTTACCGATTCAACAGGGAAGCAAGTGAGCAGAGAAGCGCTTTTAAGTAGGATGAAACGGCATATTACCGACGTCGTTAACCGGTACAAGGGGAAAATTTATGCTTGGGACGTCGTGAACGAAGCGGTGCCTGATACCGGCACTGGCGTGTATCGAAAATCTAAATTCTACGAAATTTTAGGGGAAGAGTACATTGAAAAAGCCTTTGAATATGCTCACCAGGCCGACCCTGCTGCGCGGTTGTTTTACAACGATTACAATACCGAAAATACCTCGAAACGAGCGCGTATTTATCAGTTAGTCAAGAAATTAAAGGAGAAAGGTGTTCCTATTCATGGTGTCGGTTTGCAAGGGCATTGGTCTATTTATGAACCCAGTGCTCAGGAATTAGAAACGTCCATTAATCAATTTGCAAGCTTGGGTCTGGCTGTTCAGATAACGGAATTAGATGTGTCGGTGTATCCGAAAGAGCATGAACGTCGGGAAAAGAAAGTTACCGACACGAGTGAATTTACATCTGAAATGAATAACAAACAGGCGGCTCATTATAAGATGCTGTTTGATGTATTCAGGAAGCATAAGAACACAATCACGAATGTTACTTTCTGGAACGTATCGGACAAATCGTCCTGGCTCGATAATTTTCCCGTTCCGGGCCGTAAAGATTACCCGTTACTGTTCGACCAGAGTTACCAGCCTAAGAAAGCATTTTGGGGAGTAATTAAATTTTAGGACTTTCCCTGACTGTGAATTCCGGCATTAGAATACATAGCAACACCATACTAATTCTGAACACCGATATCAGTTTTAAACTGGGTAAACTATTTGCCTGTGTATTGTAAATGCAGATTGGTTTTGCAAAATGGACTACGTGATTGGCGGAGTAAGAACCTGAATTACGTAGCTTGCGCATGATTATACCATCGTATTTCGCAGGCAATTATCAATGGTTGAACAGTACCAACAACAGCAACCGTATCTGCTGGCCTTAGATTCTATCATTTTTGGTTTCGACGGGGAACGTTTAAAAGTCTTACTGGTTAAACGGGGGGTTGAAGAGAAGACCTGGTCATTGATGGGTGGATGGCTCCAACCCGACGAAAGTTTAGAGCAGGCGGCCGCCCGAATTTTGTTTGACTTAACTGGGTTGACTAATGTCTATCTGGAACAGTTGTTTGCGTTTGGTGAACCCCACCGAGATCCCATAGTTCGCACCATTTCGGTAGCCTATTTTTCGCTGGTGAAAATAGCGGATTATGAGTCAACCATTTCGGAGCAGTTTCAGGCCCGCTGGTTTTCCATTTATGATCTTCCGCTTTTACTCTTCGACCACAGCGACATGGTAGACCTGGCCATCAAAAGGCTGCGCTACAAAGCAGCCCAGCACCCGATCGGATTTGAACTACTCCCAGAGAAGTTTACCCTCCCTCAACTTAAGAAATTGTACGATGCTATCTACAATACCGACTTTGATAAGCGAAACTTTAGTCGAAAAATCCTGTCAACGAATTTGCTCATCAAATTAGACGAGAAACAGAAAGGATTTTCCAGGAAAGGAGCCTATTACTATCAGGTAGATTCAGCTAAATACCAGCAACTTACCTCCTCTTTCCTGAATTTTATTCCCAATTCAGATACTATTCTTTAAGGTTTGAAACCCGGATTATCACTTAATTTTTGGTTTGCTTAACCTCTTTTACAGGAGCATTCTATGGTAAAAAATATAGTAGGTGTCGCTTTGACATTTAATAAATAAGTGTCAATTTTACACTAATAAACTAATCGGTGATTTTACGATCAATTTTCAAGTCTCAACTCATGTCAACAATCACGCTGGGCGACCAGGAATTTTTCAAAGGTATCGGCACCATTGCCTACGAAGGACCAAAATCTAAAAATCCATTAGCCTTTAAATGGTACAATCCTGATTTAGTTGTAAATGGCAAAACCCTACGCGAGCAGTTGCGATTCGCTATTAGCTACTGGCATACATTCACCGGAACGGGCGGTGATCCTTTTGGCCCCGGTACACGGGTTTTCGCCTGGGATCAAGACAAGGACGCTAACGTTCGGGCTAAATTAAAAATGGATGCCGCCTTTGAATTTATTACCAAAATTGGGGCACCTTACTACTGTTTTCATGATGTGGATCTGGTCGATGAAGCGCCAACGGCCAGCGAATACGAAAAACGGTTGCAAGCTATCGTTGAGTACGGCCAGCAGAAGCAGAAAGAAAGTGGTGTAAAGCTTCTGTGGGGTACAGCCAACGCATTTTCCAATCCCCGATATATGAACGGGGCATCAACGAATCCCGATTTTGCCGTACTGGCTTACGCCGGAACTCAGGTGAAAAATTCAATTGACGCCACCATTGCGCTGGGGGGCGAAAACTACGTGTTTTGGGGAGGTCGTGAAGGTTATATGTCGTTGCTAAACACCAACATGGGCCGGGAAGTCGAACATTTGGCTAAATTTCTGACCATGGCCCGTGATTATGCCCGTAAGCAAGGCTTTACCGGAACGTTTTTTATCGAACCGAAACCGATGGAACCGACTAAACATCAGTACGATTATGATGCGGCTACCGTGATTGGTTTCTTACGCCATTATGGACTGGACAAAGATTTTCAATTAAATATTGAAGTAAACCACGCTACCCTGGCGGGTCATACTTTTGATCACGAATTGCAGGTAGCCGCCAACGCTGGTATGCTGGGCAGCATCGACGCCAACCGGGGCGATTACCAGAATGGCTGGGACACTGACCAGTTTCCTATCAATCTCTACGAATTGGTAGAAGCGTCTCTGGTGATTCATCAGGCGGGTGGTATTAAGCCCGGCGGCATTAACTTCGACGCCAAAGTACGTCGCAACTCGACGGATCTCGACGATTTATTCGTGGCTCACATCAGCGGTATGGACGCCTTTGCCCGCTCATTTATCGTCGCTGATGCCATCCTGAAAGAGTCTGATTACCTCAAATTTCGCACAGAGCGCTACGCATCGTTTGATACTGGGCAGGGTAAAGCCTTTGAAGAAGGCAAATTAACGCTGGAAGACCTGCGCAATTTCACGCTGGAAAACGTCGAACCACAACTCCGTAGCGGTAAGCAGGAATGGCTCGAAAGCATTATCAATCAGTACATATAACGATCATTTAGCTTGATTCTGGCTGCTGTTTACCTACTTCTAGTGTGGTAAACAGCAGTCAGAATAGGATTCTAGCTTTATAAGCGAACTATATAGAACCCAATAATTACTAGCGTATCAGCACCTTAACGGCTTGCCTCTGCCCATTTATCTGTATTTCCAACCAATATAGTCCCGTTGGTAGTGGTTGTTCGAAAATCAAATCAGCCTCGCCAACTTTTCGCTCTAATCGCCCACCCACAATCTGGCCTGTAATGGCCAGCAGCCGTACAGTTGCGTTGTCGGCATTCCAGAGCCGTAGGTGTATTCGGTCGGGACTCGCCGGATTGGGATATACAGCTACCACTGGTTCATTGACTCGGATAATGACTGATATAATCTTGTAACTATGAATTGTCCGGTTAACGTCGATCTGACTCAGGCGATAGTAATTTGAACCAGATCGGGGATTGAGATCGGTTAAACCATAATACTGGCGATCGTTCGTGGTGCCATTCGCATCAACTTCGCCTATGGTTACATACTCGCCCAAATCGTAGCTTCGCTCAACTATAAATCGCTCTGCGTCATGCTCGGTTGACGTAGTCCAAGCCAATTGAACACGATCTCCTTCGGGTTTGGCCGTGAACGAAAGTAAGGTGACCGGAAGAACCATTGCGTTAATTTGAATCTCATCTAATTTGAGCGTACCACCCCCAGCATTTGGGTTACAGGCATAAATGCGGAAGGTTATCGAACCCGATTGATTGCTAAATCCAGAGCCATTTAATGAGATTGACGCAACTTGATAGTTCTCCGCAACACCCTGTGAAAAAATGTCGCTACTGTATCCATCGGCACTCGACCGAACAGTGAGTTGTTGCGGTCCCTGGGCCGAACGGGCAAACGCAAACGACAGAGTAGTTAGGGTAATAGTAGCTGTGCCAGTGGGTTGCACCGAGAACTGTACATATTCGGTTTGATTGCAAAGTGAAGTAGACCAGTTCTGAACATTAACACCTAAGTTAGCATAGCCCGATGTATACGGATTTACTGCCAGCTTGTTCACTCCTGAATAGGAAACTGAAGATGCATTTACCAGACCACTTGATGACGAGCCATTATCACTACCGTCAAAATTCCAGGAAGCGGTAAAAGGCGTTGTCTGCGCCGTGGCTAACTGTAATCCAATGAACCAGATAAGCGCATAAACCACGTAGTTTTTCTTCATTGCAGGCGTTATTGTGTCGAACACATATTCCGCCTGCAATGTATTTAGAAAACTACTAAGTCACTCAATAAATAAATTCACCTACTTCACTTTGAATGCTTACTTGCTTGCCGGTATAGGCCTCGACCCGGCCAATTACTTGGGCATCAATGCCGAATGATTGTGCTATGTTAATAACCCGTTGCGCATTTGCTTCAGGCAGATACACCTCTAGCCTATGGCCCATATTAAAGACCTTGTACATCTCCTGCCAACTCGTATTGCTTTCCGACTGAATCAGGCGAAAAAGGGGCGGAATTGGAAATAGATTATCCTTGATAATATGCAGGTTATCGACAAAATGCAGGACTTTGGTTTGCGCTCCACCCGAGCAGTGAATCATCCCGTGAATCTGCGGGCGAAGTTCATCCAACAGCACTTTTGCGACGGGCGCGTAGGTTCGTGTGGGCGATAGAATAAGTTGTCCTACTGTAATATCACCCGCCTTGGATGACTGTAAATCGCCTGATTGACTCCCGTCCGAAGCAAGCGGAATCAGATCTGTCAATTGCTTTGAACCGCTATAAATCAATGCTTTATCAATAGCGGGATCGAAACTTTCGGGGTATTTGTCAGCTAGATAGTGGGCAAGCACATCATGGCGTGCGGACGTTAGTCCGTTGCTGCCCATGCCGCCATTGTACGTTGTTTCGTACGATGCCTGACCAAACGATGCCAGCCCAACGATAACATCGCCCGCCAGAATTCGGTCGTTACTAATGACTTGATCACGTCGCATTCGGGCAATTACTGTGCTATCGACAATGATCGTGCGAACCAGATCACCAACGTCGGCGGTTTCGCCCCCGGTACTGTAAATGTCGATGCCGTGATCGCGCAGCATCTGCAAAACCTCCTCCGTACCGTTGATAATTTCGGCAATAACTTCGCCCGGAATCAGATTTTTGTTGCGCCCAATGGTTGAAGACAGCAGCATGGGACCGGTTGCACCGGCACAGATCAGATCGTCGGTGTTCATAACGACTGCATCTTGTGCAATACCCCGCCAAACGCTCAAATCGCCTGTTTCGCGCCAGTAGAGATACGCCAGCGCCGATTTCGTTCCAGCACCGTCGGCGTGCATAATGGTACAAAAATCCGGGTCACCCGCCAGTATATCGGGTACGATTTTACAGAATGCTTTGGGAAACAGTCCTTTATCGAGTTGGGCAATAGCGTTGTGAACATCTTCTTTACTGGCGGAAACTCCGCGCTGGGCATAGCGGTCAGTCATGCCACAAAGGTAAGGAGAAAAGAAAGTGGGAGCGGTCTGCCGTTGCGGAAAAGACGAGAGATTACTTTCGGCACGTTTGCAAACGAACAACACCCACTTTCTTTTTAATAAACAATCCCCGCTTCGGCCCGAATGGCATCTAACAAGTCCATCAAATTCAGGCTGTCGTCAAGCGACCATAGCGGACTTTCAGTTCGATCTTCGGCCAAACACTGCATTACGTGCCGGATTTCGTAATCGTAGCCGTGCGTAGTTCGGGTAAAATCAAACTCGGTTGGTTCTTGGTCTTCAGGAACAAGCGAGATTCCCATCGTTTCATGAAACCGGCTGTGAATTCGAATCTGTCCCGTTTCTCCCTGAATCAGCCCAATACAGTCTGTTTTAGCCTGTAATGTACTATCCAGCAAGGCTATCTGCCCATCGGCATAGGTTAACACAACCCCGCATTGTTCATCAACGCCCGTAGATCCGAAAATGGCCGATGCTTTGATAGTCGTTGGTTTTCCCAGAATCAGATAGGATAAAAACAGCGGATAGATGCCAATATCGAGTAAGGCACCCCCACCTAATTCCTTATTAAAAAGACGGTTTTCTGGCGAAAACTGGGCTTTAAAACCAAAATCAGCTTTTACCGAAACTACTTTCCCGATAGCCCCGGACTGAACCAGTTCCAGCGTTTTTTCAATACCGGGCATGAAGCGGCTCCAAAGCGCTTCCATCAGAAATATTCCTTTCGTTCGCGCCGTTTTGACCATTTCCCTAACTTGTTCGCCGTTCATGGCAAATGGTTTTTCACCCAAAACAGGAACATTACCATTGAGCAAAAACATCACATTTTCGTGGTGCTTAACGTGGGGTGTTGCCACATAAACCACATCTAAATCGGGCAGCGACAAGAGTTCTTCGTAGGAGCCCAAGGCATGAGGTGCGTTGTATTCTTTAGCAAACTCTTCGGCCCGTTGCAGGTTTGTTGATGCAACAGCATAAAGTTGCGCATCAGGCACAGTGAGTAAGTCCTGTGCAAATTTGTGGGCGATGCGGCCCGGTCCTAAAATTCCCCAGCGAGTCATGGTAAAGGGCGTAATTGAGTAGGAAGTTTTTAACTAAATTGACCGTTTGGTCAGTGGTCAAATGTATCTTTTTTTTCTAAGTTGCGCTTTCATCATCTCAACATTCTGTGAAAAGCATCCGTTTATTGGTACTGTTGTTTAGTTTTCTCCTCGCTCACCAAAGTCTATACGCCCAAATTGTTGAGCAACCCGACCCACTGCGCCCATCCACTGTGGCACCTGATAGTACGAAGGCGAAGCTCTCGACCGACTCAAGTAATGTCGCTAAAAATGACAAGGAGGAAGATAAACCCGCTACGGCTGATTCAGCGAAAACGCATCTTTTTCGATACCGCTTCACCGCCGACGGCACGGTTACATCGGGCAATGTCAGCCGGACATTACTACAACTGACCAGCGCTATTGATTATCAGTTGAGTAATTATTTCAAATTATCGAGCAATCCATCATTTGTGTATGGCAAACAAAATGGGCTTCTGGCCGAGCGCGAATGGTTTGGTGATTTCCGAACTACGTACCGGCCCGAAAAACGCCTTTACTATCTGGCTTTTGGATCGTATGAGCGCAGTAACCTCCGCCAGATCAATCACCGATGGACAGCAGCGGGTGGATTCGGCTACAAACTGCTAAATCGAAAAAGGGCTTATATCTCTGTTACAGATGTCGTTATGCAGGAATATACCGACTTTGTAGAACTGAACGACGTCAATATTGTCCGTAACTCAGTGCGTTTATACGGCGAGTACAGCTTCGATAATAACCGCTTCACCGTTACGCACACCACTTTTTACCAGCCCGCATTGGGCCAGTACAATGTCCGATGGAATGCCAGTTTGAGCGTTCAGATGAAACTAACTTCGGCTACCAGTCTACGCTCAACATTGGCCAATGCCTACGAGAGCCTGATTGTGCCCGGTCGCCAGAATAATGACCTGCGGTTTACGGTGGGGCTGGTGTATGAGCGCAAATAAAATGAGCTGGGTTTTGTCCGTATGTATACGGACAAAACCCAGCTCATTTGTTATCCTTCTTTTTATTGCTTGTCCGGGAATGGAATAATCAATCGCTCACCGCGCGTGGCAATGTCTTTATCTTTCTTGTTGGCGCGCATGATGGCCTCTTTACTAACGCCGTATTTCTGAGCAACAACCCGCAACAAATCGCCCGGCCCAACGGTATGAACGGCCATTGCCTTCACGTTTAGTCTTGTCACACCCGCTTTGATATCGCCTTCGGATACACCGGGATTCAGCGCTTTCAGGGTGTTGATTTTCATGTTGTACCGATTCGCTACGCCGTAAAAAGTTTCTCCGGCCCCAACGGTATACGTACTCGATACACCACCTGCTTTAATTTTCGGCTTTTCAACGGCTACCTCCGTTTTTGGCTTTTCCTCTTTTGGTTTTTCTACCGGTTTCACAACCTTCGGCTTTTCTGGAGCTGGTTTCACCGCAGCCGGTTTTTCGGTCGGGCCGGGTTTACCATCGGTCGTTTCGCGATTGTCTTCGGCTACTTCTTCGGCTTTAGCTTCGGGCGCATCGGCGGGCGGTGTCGCCTGCGACAGATCAACGGGTGCTGGTTGCGAAGTCGTATCTTTCTCTTCGGGAGCCATCAGCATTTCGGGATCGTTTTGCGCCAGCGGTTGTTGCGAAGCCGTATCGAGCGCCACATTGGTTAGCTCGTCGGAGCCATTGGTATCGTCGGTAACGTAGCCGTAACCAACATAAAGCAGGGCGGCAATAAGGCCCACGAGGGCAACAAGCGTGATAGCGGGCAGGCTGGAATTGCCCGCCGGACGAGGATTGGACGATTGGTTGTCGGCATCCATAACGTAAATTTTGTTGGGTTAGGGTGTGGTTAACTGGCGGCTCATTTCGGCCACTTTCTCCTTCAAATTCTCTTTAAACTGGTCAAGATTACGCGCTACGGCCTCATCAAACGTTCCTATAATTTGCGCGGCCAGAATACCTGCATTGCGGGCACCATCGAGTGCCATTGTTGCCACGGGCACACCACCGGGCATTTGAAGAATAGATAATACGGAATCCCAGCCATCAATGGAATTGCTCGATTTCACCGGAACACCAATGACGGGCAGTATGGTTAACGATGCCACCATACCCGGCAAATGAGCGGCTCCACCTGCGCCGGCAATGATAACCCGAAGTCCCCGACTACGCGCTGATTTCGCGTACTCAACCATTTTTTCGGGCGTTCGGTGAGCCGACACAATATCCATTTCCCACGTTACGCCCAACTCCGTTAAGATGTTGGCGGCCTCCTGCATGACCTTTCGATCGGAGAGACTGCCCATAATTATACCTACCATTCAGAAGACTATGAATTGACTCTCTGCGAAATAACGGAGTTTACCGCAGATTCTGGCCGTATCGCTACTAAATTTTTCTCCCGGCCACAAATCACTCGTTTTTATGTCTCCTTTCATTGATAAATTATCATACAATCTTTATCCCATCAAATTTGCGGCCCAGAATAGCCACATCGTCGGCGCCGAGATAATCGTGGAGTAATGTTGCGTATATCTGACGGAAATCTATTGAATACGTCAAGTCACCGTCTGTTAATTTTGTCAGGTTCGGGGCTTCGTTCAGGACGCGTCGCGAAGGAAGGCCACCGCCAATCAGAAACACATTACTGGCCGTGCCGTGGTCGGTACCATTGCTGGCATTCTGCTTCACACGTCGGCCAAACTCCGAAAAAGTCATCATCAATACATCATTCTGGCGTCCGGCAGTTTTCAAGTCAGTCATGAATGCACCAACGGCTTCAGCGTATTGGCCCAGAAGCCGTTCCTGTTGCCCCGGCTGATTAATATGGGTATCGAAACCACTGATGGACACATAGTAAACGCTCGTGTCAACGCCCGATTGAATGAGTTGCGACACTGTTTTGAGCCGGTTTCCTAGTTCATGATTTGGATAGGTTGTTAATGCAGAATTAGCAGGGGGCGAACTGGCAGATTTGCCCGTCCGACTAGATTTTTCATACACATACTCGGCCGACGAAACGGTTTCGGCCAGGGTTTTATAGAGATACGCTACCGATTCCGGCTCGTGCGCTCCGTTACTGTTATTCCGTCCTTTGCTTATCCCGGTTACAAGACCGCTGCGCGTTTGATTATATAATTTTTTAGGGTCCAGTACCGCCAATCCATTTAACTCATTGCCTTTCAAGGCTAAACTTAAGGTATCATCCACCTCAATAGTGCGAAAGGGCTGCTGAGCCTTACCCACGCAGGATGCATCCAGATACCGCCCTACCCAGCCTGTATTCAGGTATTTATCCGAATCGCTGGCCGTTTGCCAAATGTCCATTGAACGAAAATGCGAGCGGTCGGGGTTGGGATAGCCAACATTGTTTATAACCGTCAACAGACCTTCGTCATAGAGTGCTTTCAGCGGCATCATAGCCGGATGCAGACCAATTTCGTCATTCAGTTGAAGGACTTTTTCGGGCCGGATGGCAATCGTCGGACGTTCTCGGTAGTAAATGTCATTTCGGTAAGGCACTACGGTATTCAGTCCGTCGTTGCCGCCCGAAAGTTGCACCACAACCAGAATTTTACCGTTCGAGGCTGGTCCTTTCCCCAACATTTGCGATTCATAGGCTTTCAGAAAATGCGGAATCAGCATCGTTCCCGCCGTTGTGAAAGCCGATTGTTTAATGAAGGCTCTACGGTTCATCATAATAAAGAGTGAAAGTACGAAAGAGTGGAAGAGTGGAAGAGTGAAAGAATGAAAACCATCCGGCAAATCACTCTTTCGCTCTTCCACTCTTTCGCCATTAAGTAAGTTGATACTCCGGCAGGCTCATGAGTGCGGCCGTTAGCGCGTGAATGCGTTCGGGGCGGGTTTGACCGGATTTGGTTTGATTTTCGATTACTATTCTCTGGTCTGGATGTAGCGGAAAGGGCAGCAATAGGGTAGCAATGGCATCGGGCAGGTCGGCGTCCGATGTTTTGGTAAAGGCACTTTCAAAATCGGCCCAATTTATGGTTGTGTGGAACTTCGCGTTTCCCTTTCGAGCCAGTAGTTGGGTATTTACATCGCCATCGTCTTTGGATTGCACCAACACCTCGGCGGCTTTCAAGACGTAGTTCGGTAACTGCATTCGGAAGAGCAGACTTGACGAGTCAATCCAGTTTTTGCCGCCCGGCCAACCGGCTACGTTTGGCGGGTAAAACAGCAATTGGCCCAGGGTTCGCTGCACAAAAATTTGCGGTTGCGGCTGATCGAACTGCACACCTAGCGTGTGGCGCATGCCTGCCAGTAACTCCACCGGCGACTTGATATGGGCACCCACGTTTTTTGGGTCATAGAACCAGTCGGAGGTGAAGATCGTCTCCATCAACCCGCTAATGTCGTAGCCGCTTTTGTAGAATTGACTGGCGAGTTCGTCAACCTGCTTTTTATCTTCGGTTTCATTCACGAAAAAACGGTAGATTTTTGCCGTGATAAACCGCGCCGTTTGCCTGTTTTCAAGCAACATCGTAATGACATCTTCCCCTTTGAAAGCACCCGTCTTCCCGAAAATTGTTTTCTCGTCTTCGTCGTGAATCCGTTCCCGGAAAACGAATTGGCCTTCGGGCGTAAATTGCCAACCCGTAAACGCACGAGCAGCTTCTTTTATATCGTTTTCCGAATAGTTTCCGCGCCCGAGCGTGAACAACTCCATTACCTCACGGGCGAAGTTTTCGTTGGGGGCGTTTTTGCGATTTTGTTGATTATTGAGGAATTGCAGCATGGCCGGTTCTTTCGATACCGCCATCAGTAAATTGCTAAACTTCCCTAACGCGTTTTGCCGAAGCGTGTTGGCGTATTGCTGCATCAACAACGGGTTTCGCCCTTGCGCCCGGCAGGCAAAATGCCCATGCCAGAACAACGCCATTTTCTCACGCAGGGTGGCTTTACCGGTTGACATTTGGTCGAGCCATTGCAAATTTAAATCGCGCACCTTCTCGGCGTTTTCCCGAATGCGCTCTTTCAGCATGTCTTTATCGAGTTGCCCGTCGCGAACCAGCCCTTTTAGCTGCTTCTTTGTCTCGTTTTGGTCAGGTTCAACTACGCGCAATTCCGGTACGGCATCGCTGTCTTTAAACAGTTGCCGCACGACTTTTTTTAAGGATTTACGCGAAGCTTCATCTAGTTCAGTGGGCGTGGCCCCGAAGCCTGCCCGCGCAAACAAGTAACGGGTTTGTTGCTGTTTAGTCAGTTTATCCATGCCTATTGAGCGTTGGCTATAGGCATAGGACAAGTTACAGCAGGAAGCGTTTAATTAAGAGGAGATTAAAGTTTGCGAAGTAAGTGGGTAGTGGTCTGGTGGTTAGGTGTATTCTAAAAAAACAGCCTGTTTGTCCATTAATATATAGACAAACAGGCCGATGATTTATTGACGTATGTAATCGAAGTGAAAGTTAATACTCAGAACTTACTGCTGGTATAGTTTCTATGTAAGTCTGAATGTAAAAGTCACTTCATGCACCTAAAAACTAATCATTCTTGTCTTGATTTTTTCTTGCACTACGTTATAAAATAAGTAGACCTCTACAGTCTGCTTAGCCTTAGACAAACTTGGTTTATGCCGGAGTCCTATTACAAGCGATGAATCTACATGCATAAGCTGATATGGAATTGCCCCTCCAGCGGGTAAGCTGTTTTTTAAACTGATTGGCATATTTTTACTCCCAAATCTTTGAGTGTCAACACACGCTACCATCTTCTTATTAAACTGCATCTCTAATACCTGCCGCAAGGAATCTAAAAGTCCAGAGCGATCTGGAAAAGTATGTATGTACGATTCTATTTCGCTATTATATAGAGTTTCTTTTGACTGGTGTTCATTAAAAAATGAGCCTGACTTATAAGCATACATCAAATGGACAACACTGCCATTTTTCATCTCTACATAGTAATAACCAGGTGGTTTAAAAGATAGACTATACCGTTTCGTGGCTTCGCCAACAGTTATAGGAAACAGCCATTTACTCCCATTGAAACTCACCGCTATTGGCTTAGTAACTACAGGTTTACATGTCAATACCAGTAGGCAAGCACTAAAAAAATACCTAATCATAGTTTTACTAAGGTGTTCGTGTACCAGTAATTTTCTTTAGTTGTCCGTGATAAAAAATCAGGGCAGTTACCACCTTCGAATTCTACTTCAAATAATAGGGCACTTCACTCACTACCTCACGTTTTATCAACTTTCTATTCTTGAAAATTAATTTTTGAATTGGCGGCTCATAGATGAAACCGCAGGGTACTCGAAGTTCTTTGGGGCCTGGTTGCTTCAGTAGCTCTCTATATGTAAGGTCATCGCAAAGGCGACCAGCTATGAAAGTTTTTACTGTTTCAAACCAGCCAGTTTTATCGCTAATTAGCAATTCGGAGCCATCATAAATCAGAAAAGGCTGAGAGTTAACAATACTAAAACTTGTGGGCAAGTGATCTTTAGCTTCAGTTAAATACGTATACGCTGTCAGGTAAACCGTCAGGTTACCTGCGTTGGGTTTAAATAGTAGCGCAGAAACAGTAGAATAGCCAGATCCTCGTACTTCATGCAAGTGATTTTTCAGAATTGTCTCAAACTTTGGCTGTTCTAGAAGCCAGTCCAGTTGACTTTGGGCTTGAATCGAAACTTGGCTAACCCAGAGTAGTAGAGCCCATATTACGGTTTTGAACATTAGCTTCTCACGGACAGTTAGCAAAGACTCTCGTTTAATTATTTCCCTGAAGTAACCCAGATGAAAGACTACCAAGGATATATCCCACAAATATGTACGTTTAAAAATAAAGGATACTTATTAAAAGAGACAATCATGTAGTGCGAGGAGATTAAAAGTTCCTTAATCCGCCGTCACGCCAGGTTGTGACGCAACACAAGACGCCCTTTTTTCGTACTTACTATATACACTTTATCCTGTGGCCTAAAGGTGGCCTTTTTCTATGCGCCAACGTTTATTGTCTTATACAAAACAGTCATTGTTAATTTTCTCAATGATGCTGGCTGTCAGTTCTTTATTTGCTCAACAGGTTCCTTATTCAGCGGTACAACGTCAGCAGATCGAAAAGCTTCGGCAAGCTATTCAGAAAACAAATGACGCTAATTATAGCCGTGCGCTTTCACTGGCAAAAAGTCTCGGCCGCCCTATCAGCGAAATACGAAAGAACGGGCAAATCGTTTCCCTGGCCGGTATTGATGACCGTGGAAATCTACTTTACAATGCGACGCATGTTGGTAATGCTCAAGTAGCAAACATCACCCGAACATCAGCGCTCTATTCGGGCGGAAGTCTTGGTCTGAACCTGTCGGGTAGCAGTGCATCGGTGCAAAATAAATTAGGAATCTGGGATGGCGCTGCCGTACGAACCACTCACGTAGAGTTAGCAGGTCGGGTTACGCAGAATGACAAGGCCAGCACGACCGTTAGCGACGAAGAACACCCCACTCACGTATCAGCAACCATGATTGGTGCAGGCGTCAATCCGCTTGTCAGGGGAATGGCTTTTGGCGCAAAACTACAGGCGTGGGATTATAACAGCGATTTATCTGAAATGACAACGGCTTCGACTAACCTACTCATTTCCAATCATTCTTACGGTTACCAAGCTGGTTATCAGTACAATCCAGCTCGTACAGGCTCAACTCAGTGGGAGTGGTATGGCGACACGACGGTTAGCCGGGTTTATGATTACAAATTTGGCCAATATGACTCACGCGCTCAGGGATGGGACCAACTTGCCAACACGGCCCCTTACTACCTGATCGTAAAATCAGCCGGGAACGATCATGCAGCCAGTGGCTATACGGCTGGAGAGTCATACGTGCTGATCAATCACAACAACCGTGTAAGTGCTGTTCCGCGTGACCTTCAGACGGGTTATGACCAAATTGCGACGAATGGAGTCGCCAAAAATATTCTGTCGGTAGCGGCTGCCAATGCGCCGTCTTACGGCTACAATTATCCTGGCGATGTAAAACTGGCCGATTTTAGTAGCTGGGGACCCGCCGACGACGGACGTATAAAACCTGATCTTGCCGGTATCGGCGTCAATGTTCTTTCGGCTAATTCCAGCAGCGATAGCGCTTATGTAAGTCTCAGCGGCACATCTATGTCCAGCCCGAATGTAGCCGGTTCCTTATTACTCCTTCAGGAGTATTACGCCCAGCTTAACGCGGGGAAATACATGCGCTCGTCTACCCTGAAGGGTTTGGTGTTGCATACCGCCTACGAAACCGGCCCATCGCCCGGTCCCGATTATCAATTTGGCTGGGGCTTGCTGAATACCGAACAGGCCGCCAGAGTCATTGGAAATACCAGCCAGACCAATCTGCTCAGCGAGCGGACACTCGCACAGGGGCAACGCGACACGATTCAGGTTGTTGCCTCGGGGCGCGGCCCGCTAGTAGCTACGATCTGCTGGAATGACCCCGCCGGTGCGCCCACCAGTACCCTTAACGACCGGACACCTAAACTGGTGAATGACCTGGATTTGCGTATCAGCAATGGCTCTACAACGAGTTCACCCTGGATACTCGATCCGGACAACCCGAGCAAGGCGGCCACGACAGGCGACAACATTCGCGACAACGTAGAGCAGGTACGGATTGAGAATGCTGTTCCGGGAAGAACCTATACGATTGCGATTACGAATAAAGCAACCCTGAATGGTAATAAGCAGGATTACGCGCTCATCGTGAGTGGCACAGGCGGTCAGGTTTATTGTGCATCGGCCCCCAATTCTTCGGCTGATAGCAAGATTAATGCCGTAACGTTTGGCAGTATCAGCCAAACGGGTGTTAGTGGTTGTACAACCTATAACGACTTCACCCAGCAGACGGTAGCAACGATTCAGGCGAATCAGATTCTACCCTTATCAGTAACAACAGGAACCTGCGGAGCATCCAAAAACGTAGTGGTAAAAGCATTTGCCGATTGGAATTCTGACGGCAACTTTACCGAAGCGGGCGACAATATTGCCATGTCCGGCGTTCTGAATGGCCCCGGTGTATTCACGACTAACATTACGATTCCGCAAAGCGTAACCGTTGGGCAATTGGTTCGCTTACGTATCGTCGCTTCGGAAACGAGCGATCCCAATAGCGTAAGTCCTTGTGGTACTTACAGCAATGGCGAAACTCAGGATTATCTGTTGCGTGTCACCCAGATTACAAATGATGTCGGCATAACAACACTGCTCTCTCCTGTCAACAATTTTTGTTCTGGTTCTGGCACCACGGTGGCGGTACAAATACAAAATTACGGCCCGCAAGTGCAGACAAATGTGCCGGTAACTGTCAAAATTACGGATGCGACTAACAATACGATCAGCACGTTAACGGGAATACTTCCGACTTTACCGGCTTACGGAGCCGGGCAATTAACGCTAACTTCCAGCAGCGCAGTAACGTTGAACTCAGGTCAAACATATACATTCACGGCGACCACAACCTTAGCTACCGACCAAAATTCGGCGAACAACCAGACAATTACTTCGCTCACAGTAGCCCCTGCTGCCACCGGAGGCATTTTTGCGGCAACAACTTGTGGCATTGACACCACTTATTATTTAACCAATAAAGGCAATGCTACGGCTTTCTGGTACGATGCGCCAACGGGCGGCAACCTATTGGCAGCAGGTAACGGCGTTTCTTTTTCTGGCCGTCCGGCAGGGGGATTATTTTATGCCTCTCTCAATGAATTTGGTGGCAGGCTCGGTCCCGCAGCCAAGAGCAATTTTGGCGGAGGCAGTTACGCTTACAATTTCGGTCCGTCGCCCCTTATCACGACAACAGTTCCTATTACGTTATCCAGCGCCCGGCTCTATATTGCTCACGCGGGTACACTAACGTTCTCGGTTGTTACGCTGAGTGGCACTGCCATTTCATCCGTATCCATTCCCGTTGTATCCACCCGGACGTTGCCGTTAAGTGCGACCACTACTAATGGGCAACTGTCCGACGACCCAAATGACCCCGGTGCGGTTTATCCACTTAACCTGACAATTCCACAGGCGGGCACCTACAAAATTACGGTTGATTATGCCGATAGTGCCGCTATATTTCGCAGCAACGTTGGTGTAACAGGATTTCCATATCGTCTGACAACGGCCAACGGACAGACCGTTGTATCGACGAAAGGCTCTCTTTTCCAAAGTACGGCCACCACAGTAGACACGCTGACAACCGCCTGGTATTATCTCTATGATTTACAGATAAAATCGGCCAATTGCCCTGGCGCGGGACGGGTAGCCGTTGCTGCTACGCCGGGAGTAGCCACTGCGGCAACGATCACCCCTAACGGTTCAACAAGTATTTGTCAAGGCTCAAGCGTAACGTTACGGGCTAATACAGGAGCTGGACTATCTTATCAATGGTATCGAAATGGCACCGCGATAACGGCTGCGACAAGTAGTACCCTTCTGGCAGCCGCAGCAGGAAACTACACGGTGCAGGTAACCGGCGTATGTACACCGGCAATCTCAGCCGCCGTAACTATATCCGTTCAAACGACTCAAACGCCGGTTATTATAACGAATGGCTTTACACTTACAACCAACGCGGTGTCGAATATTCAGTGGTTGCTCAATGGAGTGGCCATTGCGGGTGCAACCAGTGCAACGTATGTAGTTAACCAAACTGGCCGTTATTCGGTAAAGGGAAGTGTGAATGGCTGTGGCGAATCTATTTCAGACGATGCGTATTTAACAATTCTGGCAACGGAGCCAATCGTTGACGACGGCACGTTGAGCGTTTACCCCAATCCGGCTACGCGTCAGGTAACGGTACTACTGGCGTCTACACTGACTTTATCGAAGTCGCCAACCGCTCGCCTGACCGATTTGCTCGGCCAAACAGTTCGGACCGCGACCTTACAGCGAGACGGAAAAAACTATTCAGTGATTTTCGATGTAGCCGACTTGCCCGGCGGTACGTTTTTTGTAGTTGTAGAAACTGACCAGGCGCAAAGCGTCCAGGTGAAACGGATTCGCAAGCAATAATCGTTACTTATCTGCAACCTATACATCGAATTAGTTTATATAGACAAAATGGGGTACAGTACGATTCCGGGGGCTTTTCTCCAATCGTATGGTACCTCATTTTGTGTTTTTTGATTGCTACATCTGCGTCAATTCATGCCCAACCAGGCGGCAAAACGGCCTCTTCAGATTGGCAAACCGAGATAACGAAGCGTTACAGTAAGCTACGAGAAAGTACACTTCGGCTGGCACAGCAGCACAATTGGCCCCTTAGCAAAAACTATTCCAATCAGCGAGTACTTCACCTTCAGGAAATCGACGCGCTGGGCGAACCAATTTATTATACACTTCATAATGCCGAAGCCGCCCGAGGCACACAAACACAAGCTTTATACGGTTCAGGGTCGTTGCCGATTGCCTTATCGGGAAATTCGGCTGTTATGGCAGGGCGCCTAGGTTTGTGGGATGGCGGTCGAGTCCTGGCATCGCATCAGGAATTCGTTGCAGCAACGGGCACCAACGTCCGAATTATTCAAAAGGATAATGCTACTACGCTGAACAACCACACCACTCATCTTGCCGGAACACTTATGGCCAAAGGTATCAATGCACAGGCAAGGGGAATGGCTTATGGAGCACAATTATCGGTCTGGGATTATACCGACGACATGACTGAACTGGCCACAGCCGCGCCAAATCTTCTTATTTCCAATCATTCATATGGGCCAGTTGTGGGTTGGGTATATAATGAATCGCGGCCCGGCACCGATCCTAACCTGAAATGGGAATGGTGGGGTAATACAACGATTAGTGCAACCGAAGATTATCTATTCGGTTTCTATACGACGAGAACCCACGACCTGGATCGCATAGCGTATAGCAGCCCGTTTTTTCTGATGGTCCGCTCGGCGGATAACAAGCGTAGTGAAACCGGACCACCTACAGGAGCAACCTATTTCTTAAAAAACACAACGGCTCAAAGTCAATTGCCCCGTAGCCGAAACGATGGATATGACGTTATTCCGGCAGAAGCAACGGCAAAGAATGCGCTGACAGTAGGGGCAGCAGATATTTCTTTTACCAATCAAAATCAACCCGTTTTGGTGGGATCAACCGCTTTTAGTGGCTGGGGCCCTACCGACGATGGTCGTATCAAACCTGATTTGTTGGGGGTTGGCTCAGCAGTTTTTTCGTCATTGACTACGTCCGATACAGCTTACGGTGCTTATAGTGGCACGTCGATGTCATCGGCAAATGTAGCTGGGTCCCTGTTTTTGTTACAGGAATTATACGCTACTCAACGGGCCGCTGGGTTACCAACCAGCGGCCAATTTATGCGGGCAGCAACGTTAAAAGGACTAGCCCTACACACGGCAAATCGGCCAAATCCGGCAACTGGACCTACTTATCGGCAAGGTTGGGGCTTATTGAACACGGAGGCTGCGGCCCGGCTTCTGCTCAATGAAAATCTGGCAAATCTGGTTCTGGAAAAAACGCTAACGCCGGGTGGCACCTTCACCCAATCCATCATTGCCCAAGGAAGTGAACCGTTACTTGTTACGTTGAGCTGGACCGATCCTGAAGGAGCCGCCACAAGCCTAACAGCCAGTTCGCTCAATAATCGAACGCCCAAGCTCGTTAACGACCTCGATTTGCGTCTGAGTAGTAATCAGCAAACCGACTTTCCGTTTGTGTTAGACCCCAATCAGCCTGCTCAGGCAGCCACGCGTGGCGACAACATTCGCGACAATGTTGAGCAGGTTTATATTGCGAATCCTGTTGCTGGTCAGACGTATACAATCGTGGTCTCGCATAAGGGAACGATGACATATTCCAGCCAGCCTTTTTCTGTTATTGTGAGCGGTTTGCATCGGGTAAATTGCCAGTTGGCCGTTTCTATTCAACCCGCTCGGGATACAACGATTTGCACCGGCACATCATTTGCCCTTCATTCATCTAGTACATCAGCCGATTGGCGATATCAATGGCTACGTGACGGGGTTGTTTTACCTGCTATTACAACCGCTGCCTATCAGGTTACCCAAGCAGGTTCTTACCTGTTACGAATTACCGATAGCAAAGGATGTTCGGCCAGTTCGCAACCCGTACAGGTACAGGTCCGTACGCCCATAGCAACGATGATACCCAACGCTAATCAATGGCTTTGTAGCACCAGAGAGTCTGTTGATCTACAGGTTATCAATGTCAGCAAAACCAGTTTAGCAAGCGCCGTAATCGACTGGTTTTTAGATGGTTTCCCCATCGACAATGCCCACACAACTACACTCAGTGCTATTCAGCCTGGCCATTATCAGGTTCGGGTAACACAGGATGGCTGTCAGGCGATTTCAAGTGAAACAGCAGTGCTGCTTGCCTCTGTCAATAACCTCGATTTGTTACCTACAGAAACGGAACTCACATTACCCCAGGGAGCTGCCGTAACATTGAGAGCACCTATCGACACATCTTATCGGTATCAATGGTATCGCAATGAGCAAATATTGATTAATGGCCGTGAGTACCGACTAGCGGTAACGCAGGCGGGTACGTATAAAGTGCAGATAACACAACATGCCTGCGTAGGCTGGTCGAGCAACCGGATAGTGCAGACAGACGTTCTAACGGCTACATTAACTGACCCAACGGGCCAATTGTCAGTATATCCCAACCCAGCGGAAAATACCATTTCCATTCGCTATGCAAGTCCATTGGCGAAGCAAGTGCAGGTCAGTGTTTTTGACCTTCGTGGTGTTTTGCAGCAATCCACATTTATCCAAAAGACCGTAAATGGACAGTTTGAAGGTGATATATCCGTTCTGGAATTACCAACTGGTTCCTATGTTTTCCGTCTTACGGATGGACATACAACACAAACCGGGCGCTTTGTGAAAAAATAAACCGGTCTACATAACCACAGAGATGTGATAATGTAGACCGGTTTTACTAATAAGACTATTATGCCGAATCAAGCTCTATTTTGCCTTTCCAGAAGCAGCTTCTTCCGACAGAGCCAGTTTCACCGCTTCGTAAAGATTCACAACACCACCCGTTTTCGATAATGTTGCAAAATCGACCGTTACGTCCGACTCAGGTCGGTGAACTTTGGTGGTATAAAGCGTGGCCGATTGCATGATAATCCGCTTGATGTCGCTATACGTCAGTTTCGGGAAGTACGACTTCAATACAGCCGCTACACCGGCCACTACTGGCGAGGCCATACTCGTACCGCTATTATTTTCGTATTTGCTACCGGGTACAGTCGAATAAATATCTTTACCAGGGGCAAACACATCCACATTTTGCTTGCCATAGTTAGAGAAACTAGCGACCAGATCGGTTGTGTTTGGCTCAGCACTTGCGCCCACCGTAATAACGTTCGGGATAGCCGAGCCATCGATAAAGCGCGGTGCCGGATAGTTGGCTGCCGTATCAATATCTTTCCCATCGTTACCAGCTGCGTGAACCATTAAAACACCTTTTAAGAGTGCATATCGCTCGGCATCTTCAACAGTTTTACGTTGGGGTGAATAATCTTTACCGAAACTCATGTTGATAATCTGCGCGCCGTTGTCCACCGCATACCGAATGGCATTAGCGACATCTTTATCGCGCTCATCGCCATCGGGCACGGCTCGAACACCCATAATCTGCACGGCGTCGGATATACCCATTACACCAATATTATTGGTACGATCGGCGCCGATGATTCCCGCAACGTGCGTACCATGATCGGGTCGGGAACCAGCGATATCGGGGTTTCCGTAATCGCGCTGATTCATGTCGTTAGGGTTGTCGCCTACAATGGTTCGACTATTAAAGTCAGGGTTGTAATTGTACTCAGCCCGGG
>CAXVWN010000299.1:0-10238 GCA_964263725.1 Spirosoma sp. | reverse complement strand
ATTTCCCATCGGCAACACGGCGCGCACGTCGCCCACCAGTTTAAAGCCTGACTGCGGTTGTGACATCACCGAGAAATTGCCTCGTCCATCGCCACGCAGCAGTAAACCGGAATTTGCATCCGACCGGCCAAAGCGCAGGCGGGCCTGTATCGTGTTGCCACAGAGTAAAAGGTCTTTATGGCCATCATGATCAAAATCTAACGTGGTCATGGTAAATATGGGCGCAAGTTGTGCGGCTAGGGGTAACGGTTTCTCTACTAGTTTTCCGGTAGGGATACTGGCAAAATAGGTCGTTGTCAACTGATTTGCAGTCAGCTTATTAGCGCCGGTCAACTCCGCTTCCGTAAAGACATCAGCCAGTGTAGCATTTGAATAATTGTCGTAATTGGTGAAGCGGTGCCGCAGCATACCAAGCTGATCGAGTAGTTCGTCTCGGGTGGCATGGGGATACGATTTCCCCTGTACATAGAGACATAGAATAGGATCAATTTTACCGTTGTTGTCGAAGTCTTTATAAATCAGTTCGGCGGGCTCCTTGTCGCTGGCCCGGCATTGGGTGTTAAGGCCCTGATTGCCAACGACCAGATCAGGCCGACCGTCGCCATTGAAATCATCGACCAGTAGTTTATTCCACCAGCCCCGATACTCTTTCGCAAAATACGTTTTCGTCTGGTCGGTTAGTTGGCCGTGTCCGCCAGCAGTTAAACCAAGTACGGTTATGGGCATCCACTCGCCAACCACAACCAATTCAACTTTCTTATCGGCGTTGAGATCAATCCAGGCTGCATCGGTTACCATACCAAGCGTGGATAACATGGGGGCTAACTGAGCTGTTTGATCAGTAAATTTCGGATGGCCGTCTGGCCCTTTTCCCGCATTGATAAGCAGATAGCTCCGGGGTGTTTCGGGATAGCGCCCCGGTACAACGCGCCCACCAACGAATAGATCGGGGCGGCCATCGCCGTTGACATCGGCTACCCGCACACAACCCGAACTGGTGTTCATGGCGGGTAATGCGCCGGGACTTTTGCTGAAATTACCTTTCCCATCGTTCAGATACAGGCGGTCCTGTAAGCGTGGATCATCGGGCGAAAGATCATCGTAACCACCACTGCACACATACAGATCAAGAAAACCATCGCCGTTGGCATCGAAAAAAACGGCATCGGCGTCATTGTTCATTTTGTCAATCTCGAAAGCCGGTTGCGCCTTGCGGCTGAACGTCCCGGAGGTTTGCTGAAGAAACAACGCACCCGCTTGCCCACTGCTGCCGCCCGCGTACACATCTTCGCGACCGTCGCCATTTACATCGGCTTTAACCAGACAAGGCCCGTTGAACGATTGCGCGTTAATTAGCAGTGGCTGTCGCTTAAAATCATTGATTCGCTTGCTAAGGTCGATATACGCTAACGGTGTTTTTATCTCCCGATAAACCGAGGGTACGTTTGCTGGATTATGGTACCCAGAACGGGCATCTTTTTCGGCCACCGTCAACCGTTGATCAGCTTTTACGTTCGTCAGCAATTGCTGTTTCCCCGTCGGCCAAACGATTCGCAGTGAGTCAATTCCAGAGTCAGTACCCAGTCCAAAATGCAGTTGTGGCGACACACTTGATTGGTAGCCCCGCGTTGGCATCTGCTCGACGTATTGCTGTTTTTCCTTATGATACAACGTAACTTTTGCGCCAACGCCCTGCGTATTCAGGCCAGCACCCACTAATTTTAGCGATAGATAATGGTGTTTACGCTCTTTATTCGATTCATTTTGCAAGATGAAAGCGGGTTGATTCGTGTTGTTTACGATCAGGTCCAGGTCGCCATCGTTATCTAAATCGGCGTAAGCAGCTCCCGTACTATTGGATGTTTGATTTAATCCCCAAGCCGTTCCTACATTGGCAAATGTTATGTCATTGCCTTGTGTACCGCCAAGATTATGAAACATGTAATTGGCGACATTCGACGATGGTATTTTATGAACGAGTTCCAGTACATCTTCCCGCTGAAAATTAGCAGGTCTATTGCGCATGTAATCGGTCATATACTTCAGAAAATCCAGATTAGTATAGTCGCGAACGTAACCATTCGTAACATAGAGGTCTTTCCAGCCGTCGTTGTCATAATCGGCCAACAAGGGCGACCAACTCCAATCGGTATTGGCGATACCCGCCAGTTGCCCTTCTTCCCGATAGGTGCCATCACCATTACTAATCTGAAGCATATTTCGCATATGCTGGTAATGAAACCCCGACGCCACGGCAAGATCGAACTTGTCATAATTGTCGGGAGCCATCAGCAATTTCTGCCGTCGATTGTCTTCGGGCAGCATGTCGAGCGTCAGAATATCAGGCTGGGCATCGTTGTTCACATCGGCTACGGCATTGCCCATTGAAAACTGAGACGTGTGCCCAACGCTGGTTTTTAAGTGGTTTGTAAACGTCCCGTTCTTATTGTTAATATACAGGTAATCAGGAACGCCGTAGTCATTTGATACGTATAGATCAGGCCAGCCGTCGGCATTGAGATCCGATACACCAATGCCCAATCCATAACTAAGAACAGAACTGCTCAGACCCGATCGTTCCGTTACATCGTCGAAATGGTTCTTTGTATTTCGCCATAAGCGGACGCCGATTTCGGGGTTAGGCTGTTTCATCAAAGCGGCTGTAGCGCCAGGGTCAAGGATGGGCAACAGACGCGGATTGTGGTTAAGCACAAACAAGTCCAGATCACCGTCTCGGTCATAATCAAAGAATGCAGCTTGTGTGGTTTGGCCTGGTTTATCCAAGCCATATTGCGCTGTCTGATCGGTAAAATGAGGGATGCCCTGCGCATCTGCTCCGTCGTTGATAAATAATTGGGGGATTCGTTTCTGGGGCGGCAAACTACCCGAGTAACAAACGAATAGATCGAGCCGCCCATCGCCGTTTACATCGGCCATCGACACGCCAGTTCGCCAGGGTCCTTCGCGCCCGGCCACACCAGCCACTGCTGTTACATCGGTAAACTTTAGCGAACCCGCCCCTTGGTTGCCCTTATTTAGATATAACTGATTGGGAACCATGTTGCCACTAAAGTAAATGTCGTCGAATCCATCGCCGTTCAGGTCGCCAACGGCCACGCCCCCACCGTTGTAGAAATATTCGTACATCAATACGTTGGTATTCAGGCCTTCGGTTAGGTTGTTAGCAAACGTAATGCCGGTTTGCTCAGGCGTCAGCGACATAAACAGCGGAGGTCCGGTCGCTTCAGTTTTTTTTTCGGTTGAATCCGAATTCTGGCAACCCGTTAAGCAGATAATACCACTAAAGAAAAGTAAACGAAGAATCGTTTTCACGGACGGTAGGCTTTTATTTTGGAGTAATACAAACGGTCGGCCGCAGCCGCGAAAATCCGCGTTACAAAATCTTATAAAAATAAATCAAAAATGCCAGTACCCGTGAGTACTGGCATTTTTTGCAAATAAATAACTCAGTTGTTCTTATTAATAACCGGGGTTCTGCACCAGTTTACTGTTCCGGTTAATCTCATCCCGGCTGATCGGCATGAAATACATGTTGTCCTTCCAGGTTCGATTTTCCTTACCCGTTCCTAAGTCCTGTACACTGTAGGCATACGAATAATTATCCGTGTTGTATTTGTAGGTCGTTACCGTTTTGCCCGGCTTTAGTTTACCCGTGATGACGATAATTTGGGCTTGTTTCCCTAAGACAGCCGGAGCAATCATCCAGCGCCGAACGTCGTAGAAGCGCTGTTCTTCAAACAGCATTTCTATATTCCGTTCGTTCTGGTAACGCGCTACAAGTGCCGCCCCCGATTCTGTGATAGCGGGCATACCCACCCGGAACCGAACAGCATTGATCCACTTTTTAGCTTCGGCATCCTGCCCCAGCGCCATGCAGGCTTCGGCATAGTTGAAGACAACTTCCGTAAAGCGGATCTGAATAGACGGAACTTCCTGACGAATATTCTGATCGACCAGCGTTGGATCTGGGTCCATGAACTTACGAATAGCGTAGCCCGTCCAGGTACCGTTCCAGTTCTCGATAGTACTATTGCGAGAATCCAAACCGTTGTATGGTGTGGCAGCACCAGCAGTGCCAACTTCATACTGGCCCATTTGAATCTGACCAGCCGGATCAATACCAGCTCCATCGGCGGTACGTGGTTTCCATTGAGCCCCGTCATACAGAATGGATGCGTAGAAACGAGGGTCCCGATTTACATAAGGCGAAGCAGCCTGTGCCGGGTTCTTCCAGTCAAATTTCGAACCATCCATCATCTCGTAGTTATCCACCAGATTCTGGGTTGGCTCACTCGACGTCCAGCCATGATAGCCATTCGGCATGTTGTTGCGTGGATACCAGGAAGCCCAGTCATCGAAGGAAGTACGTATGTTGTATTTCAGGAAAATACCATCGGCTTCGCCCCCATTCCGGGATAGAAACAGATTGATATAGTTCTGCTGTCCTTCTGCCGATGTTACTGGCGCCGTTAGGTTCAATTTATAGCCATACTGGTTCAAATCCATAACGGCTTTAGCCGCATCTTTAGCTTTCTGCCAGCGGGCTGTCCGGTCGCCACTCACGTAGCCCAGTAATTCAGGCTTTGTCGCAGCGGCAATCACAGACGACTTAGCTTTAGCCGTTGGGATATCGTGCAGGTCACTGGCGGCATACAACAGCACACGAGCTTTCAGAGCCAAAGCAGCCCCTACGGTTGCCCGTCCGCTGGTTAATGTTTTGCCTTTCAGCAGAATAGCAGCCGAATCCAGATCGCTCACAATCGCATTTACGCACTCTTCGTAGGTGTTGCGGGGCACGGTAAAGTCACCTTCGTTTAATGTGTAGGGCGATTTGATGATTGGAATCGCTCCGTGGTAGCGCAACAGTTGCTGATAAAAGTAAGCCCGCATGAAGTACATTTCTCCTTTCATCCGGTCGGCAATACCCGTAGTATTATCAAACTTAGGTTTTACCAAATTGGCCAACGCAATGTTAGCCGCCCGAATGCGGGCATACATGGCGCTCCATTCAGTCATAACCGGGATATCTCCCAAATTCGACGGACTCACGGTTGCCTCATTAACCGCCTGCTTCCCAAAGCTATAGAGGGCGTTGTCGGTTTGGCAATCGAAATTCATCTGGCTCAGGATGCCATCGCGAAGGCCATTGTATACATCCGTTACGAAAGCCTCCGAAAGAGCCGCGTCAGACCAGACGGCATCTGCCGGCACTTTATCGAGCGGTTGCGTATTCAAAAAATCGGCATTACAGCCCACCATCGTTACTCCCAAAAACAGGCCGAACGAAAGGCACTTTACTATATAGTTCATAATGTGCTGATTGATCGTTTAGAAACTAAGTGATACACCCGTGTTGATAACCCGCGCCTGTGGATAATACTGGGCGCTGCCACTGGTCGACTCGGGATCGAACAGACCCTTCATAGCCGGTGAGTAGGTCGCCAGGTTAAGGCCGTTCACATAAATACGCAGGCTGTTCAGGCCAATCTTCTTACCAATGGTGCCCGGTAGCGTATAACCCAGTTCAACATTTTTCAGACGGGCGTAATCTGTGCTTTTCAGCCAGTAGCTGGTTCCGTTCGAGAAATACTGGTTGCTCCGATCAACGATGCGCGGATCGACAGTACTTGGATTATCGACGGTCCAGCGATGATCGTAGCTGTATTGCAGGAAGTTACCAATCGTACCCGATTCAGTTTGCAGGAAGATTTGACCACCGGCCGATGCCTGAATCAGCATACTGAAATCGAAATTCCTGTAGCGCAGGCTGGCATTGAAACCACCCTGAAAACGAGGCTGGTTGTTGCGGTCGTTTCGTACCCGGTCGTTTCCGTCAATTTTACCATTGCCATCAATATCCTTGAGTTTCATGTCGCCGGGGCGAAGTAAACTGGCTCCTACACCGCTGTAATCCAGCTTGTTCGCGTCGATATCAGCCTGTGTAGAAAAAATGCCGTCGTATTGATACAAGAGCGTACCATTTGCATTGTTCGGATTGTTCACGTCGCTTGGAATAGGTTTCCCCGTTGAACGCTGCCACTCAGGAGCACCCGGCACTTCATCCCAGAACGTAATGGTGTTCTTGGCGTAGCCACCATTTACACTTACATTATACTTCAGTTCACCAGCCTGACCGTTGTAACCAATTCGGAACTCGTAGCCTTTGTTGGTCACTTTACCAATGTTTGTAGCGGGCAACGTAGCGCCTGTTGTTTGCGGGATAGAGGCACTTTGGCGCCATAGGATGTTCGACCGCTTATTCATGAAGACATCGAACTCGAAGAATATCTTGCCATTCAACAACGATCCTTCCAGACCAATATCAGAGTTGTTGGCAACTTCCCAGGTTAGTTTGGTATTTGGTACGCCATTTTCATAGAGTGTCTGTGCCACCTGACCACCCGTTACATAGCCCCAGGTCGAGCCGGCTGCGTCTCCATAAGCATAGGTTGGTAAGTAGTCATACTCGCGTAAAACGGATGGATTTCCGAAATACACTTGGTCGTTCCCCAATTGTCCCCACGATGCGCGAAGTTTCAGTGAACTGACGGCTGGCAGCGCTTTCTTGAAGAAATTTTCTTCTGAGATACGCCAGCCCGCCGTTACACCGGGGAAGAAGCCCCACCGGCTGGATGCCGGAAACATATACGAGCCATCGTAACGCCATAGAAACTCAGCAATGTATTTTTCTTTGTAGTTATAACCCGCCCGGCCGAAATAACTCATCCGGGCCCGCTGCCAGGCAGCGGTGGTATTGCTGTTTTTCTCGGCACTACCACCGGCAAAGAGTTGATCGATAGCTGTCGAAGAAAAATACTTTCGGTAGCCTGAGAACCCATTTGAGTTGGACTGCTCTTTGGTGATACCTGCTAACAGGGTTAGGGCATGATTACCGGAAAACACATGGTCGTACGTTAACAGACCCGACAGCAGTGAGTTGAACTGATCGTTTGTGTACTGATTGAGTGTTGCCTGAGCCGGTCCTTTCTGAACCGCTTGCAGAACAGGTTGCTTGTTAGCGTCGTAGGAGGTATAATCCCAGCTATAAACGGTCCAGGGCGTCTGCCAGGTTTTCCCTTGCTGAATGTATTTATCCAAGGCAACACTACCTGTTATTTTCAGGCCAGGAATCCAGGGGTTTGTGATATTAACACTGGCGTTACTTTGCAGGTAATAACGTGTATCCTTATCGTAACCTGTTGCACTGGTTGTAACCAGCACCGGTTGTTGACCGTTTTCAATATCAGGAGCGGGCTGACCCGTTGGCCAGAAAGCTGGCTTATTAGGATAGCCCCGCATCAGCATCCGGAAAATATCACCGGCTGCCACTGTTGGGTTAAACCGGTTTTCCTGACGACCTACAACACCCGTTACCAAATTGATATACTTGCTAACTTTAGCATCCAGATTCAGGCGAAAATCGTACTGCTTATAACCCGTTGCTGAGTTTTTGTAGTATCCATCCTGATTCTGGTAGTTAACCGACGTTAGGTATTTAATATTTTCATTACCACCAACCAATTGCAATGTGTGCCGCGACTGTGGTGACCAGGTTTTCAGGGCGGCCCCAAACCAGTCCGTATTGGGGTGCGCCCAGGGGTCCGAGCCATCCTGAAATTTCTTGATATCGTCGGGCGTATAGGCTGCTTTGGCAATCGATCCGTCTGGCGAAGTAAAGCTACCCGTTGTATTGAAGGCAGTATTAGCCGCTTTCCAGTATTGTGCGGGCAGGTTATACAGGTTGATTTCGTTGTTCAACTGAGCATATTCAGCCGCATTCGCCATTTTAGGAATAACCGTTGGCTGCGCAAAACCCTGATTGAAACTATACGACAATTCGGGTTTACCCGTTTTGCCGCGCTTGGTTGTCACCAGAATAACGCCATTTGCCGCCCGCGAACCATAAATAGCTGCCGAGGCATCTTTCAGGACAGACATGCTTTCAATATCAGCCGGGTTCAGGCGATCTATACCCCCAGCCCGAGCGGGTACACCGTCAATTACGATCAGGGCATCATTGTTACCTAACGTATTGGAACCCCGAATCCGAATGGTCGACCCATCACTTCCCGGTTGTCCACCGGCATTCATGGCAACAACACCCGGCATCCGTCCCGCAATGGAGTTACTCAGGTTTACGGCTGGCGATTTAATCAAATCAGTTCCTTTTACAGTTGCCACGGCACCCGTTACGGTTTCTTTCTTTTGTTCACCGTAACCGACCACAATAACTTCGCTTAACATCTTGTCGTCCGAAGCCAGCGTAACGTCAAGCGAGGTTCGGTTGCTAACGGCAACTTCCTGGCTGATAAAGCCGATGTAAGAGAAGACTAATGTTTCATTGCCTCTGGCAAGATTTAGCGAGTAATCGCCCTGGGCGGCAGTGACCGTACCTGTGGTTGTTCCCTTCACCAGGATACTAACTCCCGGCAGGGCTAAACCCTGCGCATCAACAACTTTTCCTGAAATTTTAAGTTGGGCAAAAGCACTAAGCGATGAAAACAAGCCGAGCAGAATCAAAGAACAGAACGCGATTCGTCGGGACCAAGTCGCGCTTGTTGAGAAAGCACCTCCTTTTAGAAAGAAGACCTTCTGATGGGTACATTGTTTTTGCATGGTTGAACCTGTTTTTAATAGAGATTGGTTGCAGGTTAAAGCCAAGCGACTAGGTGTTTTTACTTATACTGTATTACCTAATCTTTACATTATTTTAACATTAATTATAGATAATATACCAAAACGAATTTTAAATATATGTAATAGATAAATTTAGACGCTAATCGCCTATGAAATACGACCCCAGTTGTTTTCAGTCTGTTTCAGCCCATCAACATGGTTACGTATGGGTGCATGCTGGGGAAGTAGCAGTTCCGGATCTTCGGCCAGAATGGCCTGCGCTGACTCGCGGGCAGCCAGCAAAATAGCGCCATCTTTGGCCAAGTCAGCAATCATCAAGTCCATCACGCCACTCTGCTGCGTACCTGTTAAGTCGCCGGGACCACGCAATTGCAGGTCAACATCGGCAATCTCGAAACCGTTGTTTGTCCGAATCATCGTTTCGAGCCGGGTGCGGGTATCGGCGCTAAGTTTGTAACCCGTCATCATTACACAGTACGACTGGTCGGCCCCCCGCCCTACCCGCCCCCGCAACTGGTGCAACTGCGACAGGCCGAACCGCTCGGCACTTTCAATAACCATGACACTGGCGTTTGGCACGTTAACGCCCACCTCAATAACCGTTGTGGCAACCATTATATGCGTTTCCTGCTTAAGGAAACGCTTCATTTCATCGTCTTTTTCATAAGGCAACATTTTGCCATGAAGCATGCCAATCTCATACTTTGGGCGCGGAAAAGCCCGCTGCATGCCTTCAAAACCATCCATTAAGTCTTTATAATCCAGCTTTTCCGATTCTTCGATGAGTGGATACACGACATAAATCTGGCGTCCGAGTTCGATCTGCTGGCGCATAAAACCAAACACTTCGGAACGGTGCTTATCGTATTTATGCACCGTTTTGATTGGCTTACGGCCTTTGGGTAATTCATCAATGATGGATACATCGAGGTTACCGTAGAGAGTCATGGCCAGTGTACGCGGAATGGGCGTGGCCGTCATGACCAGAATATGGGGCGGCACTGTTTCGTTTTTTCGCCAGAGTTTAGCCCGTTGCGCCACACCAAATCGGTGCTGCTCGTCGATGATGCACAGGCCAAGGTTTTTATACTGCACGGCATCTTCGAGCAAGGCATGAGTGCCAACCAGAACGTGCATTTTGCCCGATTGCAGTTCGTCATGCAGAACAACCCGACGTTTTTTGTTGGTTGAGCCCGTCAGAATACCAAGATTCAACCCCATTGCATCGGCGAAGGGTTTGAGCCCATTATAATGCTGATCGGCCAGAATTTCGGTCGGGGCCATCAGGCAGGCTTGTGCGCCATTGCCAATAGCCATTAAACAGGCAATAAAGGCAACAATGGTTTTACCGCTTCCCACATCGCCCTGCAAGAGCCGGTTCATCTGCTTTCCGGTCAAAAAATCGGCATAAATTTCTTTGATAACCCGTTGCTGAGCACCTGTCAATTCGAACGGCAACAGTTCGTTATAAAAGTGCTTCATGAGTGAAGTATCCCGAAAAACCTGCCCCGGAAATTCTTCTTTCTGTATGAGTTTATTCTTAATCAGCCGCAGTTGATTATAGAATAACTCTTCAAATT
>CAXVWN010000298.1:0-6059 GCA_964263725.1 Spirosoma sp. | reverse complement strand
CATTTATAGCCGCCAGCATCGTCATTGTGGCCCTTCAGAATATCTTCTGGCCTGCTGCTGTGCAGGGGCCTATTCGGCTAGCGGTTGTGTTCTTCTTCGGTCTGTTTCATGGACTAGGCTTTGCGGATGGACTGTTAACGGTCATGCATGAGCTGCCAAAGAGCCTCATTCTTTGGTGTATTGTCGGTTTTAGTGTTGGAGTCGAGGTAGGCCATCAGATCGTCCTGTTACCTCTATTTGGCCTACTGAAGGCTGTCCGCTACACCCAACGCGATGCGCCCAGGCCCGAACAGCTTTCAATGGGCATTCAACGGCTTGGATCGGTTGTGATTGTAATCGCGGGCTTGTATTATGTATGGATGGCCTGCTGGTCTGCTTAAAACAGATTGTAAGTTGATAGAAGCAGACTCTGCGTAAAATCCGTCACTTGACACGATCATTCTGGTTAAAATACAACTTTGCTGACGGATCGTAATTTATACGTTTTCCAGAGTGATTTTATAACGCACTTTATGTTTTCTTAACTAACAGCCGTTGACCGTTTCATGAGTATACCACGGGTTAATAGGAACAGCGCAACAATCCAAACCACGGCTGAAAAGAGCGACCACCTAGCCTCAGGGGCTACTAAGCTATAATAGAAGATAGGCGCACTCCCGTAAAGCCCAAACACAATGGAGGCTGTTAGGGAACTGTAAGCAATTTTTGAGACGGTACTGCTAAGTGCTAACGATGTATACACAATAGGCAAACTTTTGGTTAGCAGTATGATCAGTTGCCAGGCGACCAGGGGTGTACCCAAGACGAAGCCAACCCAGGCTGAAATGCCAAAGCCCGTTTCAAAATGACCGACATCTCCATTAGGCGAAAAGGCTCTCAAGGGCATGTAACTGTATAACTCGGCCAAATTAAAAACAGCGAACCAGAAGAAGGCCTGGCATAAAAGGGGTTTTCGCTGGGTGGCTGCTCTCCGCAAGCCTGCTTGTGAAAGCCAATACAACACCACATTCGTTACTAAGGCGGCACCGGCAATTAAAGACGCTTTCCAGGGGTAGGATCGAAATAGGGGTTCGTAGTCGATATCTTCTTCTGCGTGAAAAAGAGTCCAATCGCCATAGATAATATCGAATGGTTGCGCTTTATAGCCCAGCAACCAGCCAGCCGTACTATGAGACCACTCATGACATAAGACCATTCCATGGTGAGCGCCAATAACGGTGACCAGCGTGATCATAAAAAGTACGGTCCCTCTTCCCATAAAGTTTGTTGTTGGTTTAGCGCTTGGTTAATGGACTGTATTATCTACAGGGTGAACTTGCTACCTTTCACCGGACACTAGGTCGAACGATCTACTCTTGATCGTCAATGAAAAGTAGCAATTTCCATGAGACGGTCGAAATTAGAACCCGCTATGGAGTGGCTATCAGACTATAGTCTTGGTAACACCCCCATCCACCCGGATCGCAGCTCCGTTGGTGGCGGATGCCAGCGGGCTTGACAGATAAGCAACCAGATTGGCAATTTCCTGGGTGGTCGCAAAGCGTTTAATGATGGAGGTCGGACGGGCGGTTTTAAAGAAATCCTTTTCCATCTCCTCTACTGAAATCCCATTCCGGGTGGCCATGCTGCCGATAAAATCACCCACACCCTCCGAAAATGTAGGGCCAGGAAGAATCGTGTTTACGGTAACATCCGTTCCCGTAGTCAGTTCGGCCAGCCCGCGTGAAATAGCCAGTTGAGCGGTTTTTGTCGTACCGTAATGGATCATCTCTGTTGGAATCTGTAAGGCTGATTCGCTGGAAACGAAAATGATCCGCCCCCACCCTTTCGCCAGCATTTTCGGGAAGTACTGGCGAGAAAGGCGAACCCCGCTCATGACGTTCACCTCAAAAAACCTGAACCAGTCTTCATCGGGTATCTCCGTAAACTCCTTTGGCTCGAAGATACCGACGTTGTTGATCAAGATGTCTACCTGAGGCAATTCCGCCAGCAAGGCGTTAATTTCATTGACCTGGCTAAAGTCAGCCGCAATGCCCCGAAACCGGGTACCGGGTAATTCATTCATCAGTTGACGGACTAGTACTTCAACCCGTTCCTTATTTCGGCCATTTAGAATGACGTCGACACCTTCCTGAGCCAGTGTTTTGGCAATAGCCAATCCGATGCCAGCCGTCGAACCCGTTACCAGGGCAGTTTTTCCACTTATTTGTAAATCCATTTTTTATCAAATATGAAAATTAAATTATTTAGCTAAAAAGCGTAAATCGCTTATCTTATTCGCACTTAACACGTTCACAATCAGAGGCTCATACGGGGCGTCAGTAAAACTCGTGCTGAAACACTTAAATAGCCAGCGACGTCTTAGAAAAGAAGCTCCTTATAATGGTTCTAATAAAATGGCGAATACTTACAGCTAACCGATTTACAAACCCGGTCGCTATCCAAAAAGATACCATTATCCTCTTGGATGGCGACCACTGTATGGTTACTCCGACGCTGGAGGGATAGTGGTAGGACTATCGACAGTCACTTACTTCGGGCAAATCTAAAATAAGGAACCGCACCGGCGACCCGGCAAGTTCGTCATTTCAAGTACGAGTTACCTTAGTAGGCATGACTAATTGATAAAAATGTGGGTAGGCATCCAATCGTTCATGTAAGTCAAAAATAGAGGTACATTCATGAACTACTAAACTGATTTGACCATCGCCCAACTTTATACCCACCGTTCAGAAAAACCCACGATTCGAATCTGAACCCGATGCGCAAAATTTCAACGGTACTCCGGTATCTGCGCTTTGTGCTTATAGATACGAACTTCAGATTAATAAAGTGCTAAGTAATTTTCCCCTTCACTATCAAATAACGATTCTCTTTGTCCATAGTGATTAAACTCGGGATAAGGCGCTAGTTGAATCGGCCCGCCGAAGCGGAAGGGGCGCATATAGCCTCTACAATGGCCTATATGCGCTAAGGAAGTGAACGTTATTCACCAAAGTTTGATATCAGTCCAACGCAATCGATCGAATACGTTACAAGAATTTTATAAAAATTTTGACTTGAAAAGGGATAATTCCAGCCCATGACTGCACTAGATAGATAAAACAGCTGAGTCGGCAATGAAATCCATGTAGGCCTGCATGACTTCCGTTGCCTTAATCGCGCTTCGCACAGCTGTTCAATTCATATTCTAAACCAAGTCAATATTCATGAAAGAATCGTTCTACAGGGTTCTGCAGGCTACTTTTCTGGGTTCAATGCTGCTGCTATGGAGTTTCAACGCTTTCGCTCAGGATCGCCGGGTAACGGGTAAAATTACAGGAAGCGATGGCGCAATCCCAGGGGCCAATATCGTATTGAAAGGAACGCAAACCGGCACGTCTTCTGATACCAACGGCGAATTTGCCCTGACCATTCGGGGAGAAAACCCGGTGTTGATTGTGTCTTCCATTGGGGCCAAAACGCAGGAAATAACCGTTGGCAACCGCTCGTCCATTGAGGTGAAACTCGAAGATGAAGCCAATGCGCTGAGTGAAGTGGTGGTAACGGGTTATTCGACAGAAAATCGGCGGGACGTAACGGGTGCCGTTTCGACGGTTAAACCCGCTCAACTTCAACTGGTTCCGTCGGCTAACGTCGAGCAGCAGTTGCAGGGCCGCGTGGCTGGCGTGACCGTTATCACCAACGGGCAGCCCGGTACATCCAGTCAGATTCGGGTACGGGGGTTTGGTTCGTTTGGCGGCAATCAACCGCTCTACGTAGTGGATGGGGTGCCTACCCAAAGTATTCAGTTCATTAATCCTAACGACATTGAAACCACGACCGTCCTGAAAGATGCCGCTTCAGCTTCGATCTACGGCGCCAGAGCGGCCGCCGGGGTGATTGTACTGACGACCAAAAAAGGTCAACGCAAGGCGCAAAAACTCAGCATCAGCTACGATGGGCTATATGGCGTGACTGATCCGGGTAAAGGACCATCTATCCTGAATCCGCAGGAGCAGGCAGACTGGACCTGGCAGGCACGCCGGAATGATCTTTTTCAGTCGGGAACGGCCGTTGGACCAAACAGCTTTGCGGGTATTGCCAATGGACAGTACGGCTCAGGGCCAACACCGGTATTGCCTGATTATCTATTAATTGGCAAAAATCCAGGCGTGGTTGGTGCTGTCGATTTGACGGCAGAAGCCGCTAAATATAACGTCAATCCGGCCAATGGTGCGATCTACAATGTGATTGCGGCAAACAAGCAAGGAACCGACTGGTACAAGGCCATTACGCGGGTGGCCCCCATGACGCGGCACACGCTGGGATTTTCGGGTGGCACCGAAACCAGCCGGTATTATTTGAGTCTGGGCATGCAACAGCAGGCGGGAATTATTACAAACAATAATTTCTCGCGCTACACCCTGCGGGCCAACACGGAATTTGATATCACAAAAAAACTTCGGTTTGGCGAGAATATACAGGTGGCCTACATTTCGGCCACAGGGCTGCAGGGAAGTGTTGGAAACTCACTGGGGAACAGCACGAATAACAATTCCAGCGTATCGGGCGACGAGAACGACGTATTGACTGCGTTCCGAATGGCACCCATTATTCCGATCTATAATGCGTTTGGAGGATACGCGGGAACGGCCGCTCCTGGTTTTAATAACCCCCGGAACCCAGTTGCCAATCGCGAAAGTGTTGCCAACAATATCAATTATACCGTCTTTGGCTCAGGCAATGCCTATCTGGAATATGACGTCATACCTGGTCTAACATTACGTAGCAGTCTTGGTGGTACATATTATTCAAATTTTAATAATTCGTACTCCCGATCTACCTACGAAAACTCGGAGAACATCGCCAACTACACCTATTCAGAAGCGTCCAACGCGGGATTGGCTTGGACATTTACCAATACGGCACAATACAAACAGACGTTTGGTAAACATGATCTTAGCGTATTGGCGGGTCTTGAAGCTCTGAATACGGGTAATGGACGGGGCAGCATAGGCTCGGGCATTAACCCCTTTACTACTGATCCTGATTACGTTACACTAGGTACCACAACCCCAGGTGCGACTCGTCAGGTTACCAGCACGTATAGCAAAGGCAATAACTTCTATTCGATTTTTGGACAGGCCAAATACACCTATAATGACCGCTACATTGCTACGGCGGTGGTACGTCGGGATGGTTCGTCCCAGTTTGGGCCCAACAATCGCTACGGTGCATTTCCAGCTTTCTCAGCTGCGTGGCGTATCTCGTCCGAAGAATTCATGAAGAATCTGCCCTGGGTGTCGGACCTGAAAATTCGGGGTGGTTATGGGCTAATGGGGAATTCCAACTACCTCAGTTCAACCAACCAGTTCAACCTGTTTGCCACCAATGCGGCCAATGGTTATGACCTCGGCGCAACGAACAACTCGATTGCAACGGGCTACTACCCAAGCCAGATCGGGAATGCCGATGCCAAATGGGAAACTAGCATTACGTCCAACATCGGTATTGACGGTTCATTTTTTAATAACCGGTTGGAAGTGGTTGTCGACTTCTGGCGGAAGGATACTAAAGACCTGCTCTACCAGTTGGCCTTGCCGAGCGTCGTGGGCGTTCGAGCCAACGCACCCTTCCTGAACGTAGCGAGTATGCGCAATCAAGGAATCGATTTACTGCTTACCACGCGGGGGAAACTTGTTGGCGATCTAAGTTACGAAGTGACCGGAATCGGCAGTTTCCTAAGCAACCAGATTACGGCCATTGCGCCATTGGTGCCGTATTTTACGGGCGGTGGCACACGCATTGGCGGACCGGTGGTACGTAACGAAGCGGGGCATACACTGTCGTCGTTTTATGGTTATCAGGTGGTTGGCCTGTTCAATAGCAAAGAAGAAGTAGCGTCGGCAGCAACCCAGACGGGCGCGGCTCCGGGACGGTTCCGTTTTGCGGACATCAATGGCGATAAAAAGATTGATGACAATGACCGGACATATCTGGGCAGTCCAATTCCCAAGTTTACGGGCAGCATCACGCTGGGCTTGAAGTACAAAGGCTTCGATCTGAATACCAATTTA
>CAXVWN010000297.1:0-12746 GCA_964263725.1 Spirosoma sp. | reverse complement strand
ATCGGCACTTTTACCACGATATTCTCGTCGATATCAGCTAATTCTTCGCCTTCCTTAATCATCTCATCATACGTGACCGAGATAACTTCGGCGCTAACATCGCTTTGTACGATTTCGCAGATTTGCTTGTAATGGCGCATTACGTTGTCTTTTCCCGTAATACCTTCTTTCGCCATTAGCGAAGGATTGGTGGTAACACCGTCGAGAATTCCCATATCCTGGGCTTCACGAATGTCGGCCAAATTAGCCGTGTCAATGAAAAATTTCATGATTAAACAGTTAAACAGTTATACAGTCGGACAGGTAGACAGCGAATCAATATAGGCCAATCACAGGCTGTGATCGCCCGCTCAACTGACTAACTAATTAGGTTTGTCCCGTCCTGGATTTTGCAGGCGTGAAGGTACGTATCTTTCCCCGTTTGGGCTTTATATTGTTTAGTAATCAGGGTTGTAAAATCATCGAGTGCTTCTTCGCGCACCAGATTAATAGTGCAACCGCCGAAGCCACCACCCATCATTCGGGCACCTAATACGCCTGGGTGATGGCGGGCAATCTCAACCAAAATATCTAACTCCGGGCAACTTACTTCATACCAATGACTTAGACCCTCATGCGAGCCATACATCAATTGGCCGAAAGCCTCGATATTGCCCGCTTCGAGTGCCTCCACACCATCGAGTAATCGTTGGTTTTCCTGAACAACATAAGCGCACCGACGATAAATTAATGGCTCAGTATCGTGCAGATGCTGATCCAACATAGGCATTGTTACATCGCGAAGGCTTTTAATTTCGGGATAAAATGTTTGCAGGAATCGAACGCCGGCTTCGCATTCGGACCGGCGCGTGTTGTACTCAGAGGTCACTAATGAGTGCTTCACCCGAGAGTCGCAGAGAACAATGCTAATGCCGTCCATACGTAGGGGAGCGTAAGTATACTCGAGCGAGCGACAGTCGAGTTTTATAACATGATCGGCTTTACCCATCATGCTGGCAAACATATCCATGATGCCCACTTTGGCGCCAACAAACTCGTTTTCGGCCCGTTGCGACAACTTTACCATAGCTAATCGGTCCAACCCTAAGCCGAACAATTCATTTAAGGCAAAACCAACCCCATTCTCCAGTGCTGCCGACGACGACAGGCCCGAACCCATTGGAATGGTACCCCCAAAAACACAGTTGAATCCGCGCAGTTTATGTCCGGCCAGTTGAAATTCTGACACGACGCCCAGCAGATAATCGGCCCAGCTATGGGTAAGCGTTAGGTCGGTTAATAAACCCTGATAGGTTTTGTTGAGGTCATGCGCTACGAAATGGAGTTCATTGTCTGAACGAGGGCCAACGGCTAGATAAATGGCTTTATCGATGGCGGCTGGAAGCACAAACCCTTCGTTATAATCGGTATGTTCGCCAATGAGGTTGACACGGCCAGGGGAGCAAATCAGGCTGGGCTCGGCGTTGAATGCCTGCTGGAACGAACTGGTAAGCTGACTTAGTAAGTTCATGTTGGGTTTGGGAAATTTAGCGGCTTTATACAGCTAAACGCATAACCCGCAAAATAACGTTAACCGTCCCGCTAAACGAAACCTGGCTGAACGGAAATAAAAAATGGCAAATCAATGTCTCACCGCTACGACCACCTACCCTTGCTTCGGTCAAGACCTGGGGGATTCAGCAGGAGCTGGTAGCACCGATTTGCCGATTCAAAGTTACGACATTGTTAGCCAAACGACCAAATTTCACCCGTACCTTTACGGTCAAATTAAGTAAGTATGAAGCGTTCATTAGGATTAATTTTAGGTATCGTATTCAGCATCAGTGCTTGTAGTTCATCAGATAAATACGTTGAACAGGGCCGAAATTATTTGAAAGAAGGCAAATTTCGGGAAGCGGTACAGGCGTTGAACCAGGCTATCGAAGCAAATGACAAAAATGTCGAAGCATTTAACTCGCGGGGGGTTGCTTATTTTGAACTAAAAGAATACGCCAACGCAGCTCTTGACTACGACCAGGCTATTAAACTGGAACCCGATTTTTACCGGTCTTATTATAACCGTGGTCTATTAAAGGTCGCTCAAAATGATCAGGTTGGGGCCTTGAAAGACTATTCAGATGCCATCCGGTTTATGCCCGACACCAGTCGCAGTCTCAGTGCCGAACTGTTTCTGAATCGGGGGCAACTGTTTGCCATACAAGGGCAAACCCAGCCTGCTCTTACCGATTTTACGAAAGCTATTTCGCTAAATGCAAACAACGCACTGGCGTTATATAATCGGGGAAACCTGCGGTTTCAGCAGAAAGATCTCGCTGGAGCTATATCTGATTTTCAACAGGCGGTCCGGTCTGATCCGAAGTTTGGGAAGGCATTTTACGGATTAGGGATTGCCCAGATGATTAAAAATGAACGCGAGAGCGGTTGTTTGAGTTTAAAACAGGCTCAAACCCTTGGCTATGAAGATGCAGCTAATGCCGTAGCGGAGTATTGCCGATAAGTTTTTGTCGGAGTAAGTTCGTTCAGTAAGTCATTCGCCGATCGTTCTTATTGTCCTAGTATAGTTACTTCACGATAATTACATGAGAAAAACTCTTTCTGCAATCTTCGGTTTGCTGTTTGTATTGTTTGCCGCTCTTCAGTATAACGATCCTGACCCCGAAGTTTGGATTCCCATTTACGGTCTTGCCGCTATAGCTTGTTTTATGGCCTATGCGGGCGTGGGACGCTGGTGGTTTTTTACGGCAATGGCCGTTATGTATGTGGTTGCGGCTATGTATCAATGGCCTCCTAAATTTGAAGGTTTTCTATTTAGCGAAGTAGGCATGCGAAGTATGAATATCGAGATGGCTCGTGAAGCTGGTGGACTCGCCATTTGCGCGGTTATAATGGGCTTGATAGCCGTACTGATGCGTAAAACCATACGCCGATGAAACTCATTGAGTGTCCTCGTGATGCCATGCAGGGGCTGGCTCATTTTGTCCCGACCGATCTCAAAATTCGTTACCTGAATGCGCTCTTGCAGGTGGGTTTTGATACGCTCGATTTTGGTAGTTTCGTGTCACCTAAAGCCATTCCGCAGATGCGTGACACCGCCGACGTACTGGCTGGGCTCGATTTGTCCGAAAAAAAGACAAAACTGCTGGCAATTGTAGCGAATCTTCGCGGGGCTGAACAGGCAGTTTCCCTTTCCCGGATTCAATACCTTGGATTTCCTCTTTCTGTTTCCGAAACGTTTCAGCAGCGCAATACTAATAAGTCTATTGAGCAGGCATTTGCTGAGTTAACTGGTATTCAGACGCTATGTGCTCAGGAAGACAAAGAATTGGTCGTTTATTTATCGATGGGTTTTGGAAATCCGTACGGCGATAATTACAGCCCTGATTTAGTGGGTCAATTTACCGCACGAGTTGCACAACTGGGTGTGCGTATTATTGCACCATCTGATACCGTTGGGTCTTCTACGCCCGAAGCTATCGAAGCACTGTTTCAGTACCTGATTGGGAAATTTCCAGAGGTCGAATTTGGCGCGCATCTACACGCTAGACCCGGTGATGGACCTGCCAAAGTGCGTGCCTCGTTGCGGGCGGGTGTTCAACGAATAGATGGTGCATTACGTGGTTTTGGCGGTTGCCCAATGGCGGCCGATGAACTTACGGGCAACTTGCCCACAGAAGAAATTATTCAAACATTGACTGAAGAAGGAATTACGTTAGCCATTAATCAGGAAGCCTTTCAAAAAGCCCTGACATTATCGGCAGGCGTCTTCTAAGACGTAGGGCGGCCAATCTGCCGTTCACAAAAGCTGAAGCTGCGCGTACAAGTTAGAAAAAACACGTACCTGAACCTTTACAACCTCGGCAGGTTAGGCTAAAAACCCGCATTCGGGGGATAGCTTCCTATCGATAGGAAGCTATCCCCCGCGAAGCTATTTTTTGGAAAATAGAAAGTAAGGTATTGTCATCAACAGCGGCACACAGAAACTAATGGCTCCAAATAAGAGTAGTCTTGAATCCTTAGCGCGTGAACCTCTAATAATAATAAGCACCGATAGTGTCCAAGAAACTACGTAAAGTAATTGCCATACAAGTAAGCCTGTATCTGGATTAAGAAGACTCATTAATTTATTTAGTTATCGGACATTAAATTAGTTAGTTAAGTCTCGTTTAGCTGACGCCGGCTGCAGCAGCAAAAGTGCATAACGAGGCTACGTGGTCTTTGCTGCCGTCGGTTACCCACGAATCCAGCTGAGCGGGATCTTTCATCTGTTGCCCACGGAAACGGGGAACTTCAATGTACCCACACTTCACATCAGCCAGCGCCGACATGTCGCTCCACAGTTTTTCGATTTGCGCCACCGGATAAATGTCCTCCTGACCGTGTCCCCAGCGGTATTTTACGTCTTTAATGGTCACATAGGTTGGAATCCGATGTGCCACGCTTCGGACTGCTTTGGCCAGTTGCGCTTCATCGCCGGTTTGCAGATCGGCGCGGGTAAGGCCAAATAGTTGAAGCAGCGGATCAACCTGAATCCAAGTCGTATTAGTGTTGTAATAGCTCAGATTTAGCTCATCTTCTTCGCGAGGTTGGGCTAAGCCTTCCAACAAACGGAGCTGACCATTTACGCGGGCTAACCCACCCCCTCTATCTTCAATGCGACGGGGAACGACTTCAAAGGTGAGCGCATTGCCCGATTCGAGGTGATAGCCCAACGCTGCCGGATCAATATCAGCACCGAGTGTATCGATGTTGTGCAGCATGATGGTTTCGACCTGTGGGTAGTTGGCCAGTAGCTTTGCCAGGGTGCCATTGCGCAGCAGATTCGATACTTCGTACCAGTGGCCCAGGGGAGAAAACCGCTGAGCGGCAATATTATCGACATAATCGCTACCCTCTCCTTTCGATTTAGCCCAGGCAATCATCGACTGACGCACCGCATCCCGAACTTTCTGCTTGTTCTCGTCGAGGGTTTCCTGGGGCATATCTTCCCACAAAAAGCGTAAGTCCCGCTCCATTGGCACAAAGCGTTGCCCGATCGATCGACCCGGCGACAGGAAGGTTGGCCCTTGATAACCGAAATTGCCCGTTTGTTCCAGTTTTTTCCGAATGGATTCATGCGTCAGGTAACTGGTTGCTACGAGGTGCGGGATGGCCGCGTTATACTGTTCAGCAACTTTCCGGGTTTTGGCTAAATGGATCTCCAGAAAACTCCGATGTTCTCCGTCAATCTCCACAAATGGGTTAATGGCTTTGATCACACCGGCTCCTTTTGTCCAACGGCTACCGACACCAGCAGCCAGACTCAAGATGCCGATTTTACCTGCCCGAATGGCTGCTTCGCCGGTTTGACTTGCGGACGTCAGTGACTCCAACGGCACAATGTCACCTGGCAACACATCGTCAATGGATGTTTCGGCCGACAAGCGATTTCGGGACAACCCAATACGTCCTTTTTGCAGCTCTTCCCGAATTTCATTATGCTGAATATAGTCGAAGCCATTCTCTTTCTTAATCCGGTCGGCTTTATCGTTTTCGGTACTTCGATTGCCCTGTGAAGTGGGGTCCGACACCTTGAAGAGATTGCTGACAATGGTTCGCAGCAGCGGGTAAGCCAGATTGTTCTGGTCGCAGTAGGTCGTGAAATAATCAATTTCGGCCCGGCGCACATAGGGAATCGAACTGGGGTCTTTCCGCACCAGTTCCGACACCTGAATGCCGTAGTACTGCTCCGGCATCAGGGCCTGGTTGCCTTCCAGAAGATTTGCCCAAGTTCCTTTGTTGTTGATGCTCCAGTTGTATACCACTGGTTCCATAGCAAAGGGCAGAGAGTCGGATAGCTCGTTTTTTGTTTTCCGAAGCATCTCGAGCACCTGTAGTTTGTAGTCTTCGTAATGAGCGGGATTCACAAACATACCCATGCCTCCGCCCGACATCCCACCAAGCATCAGGAAGCCGTAATAATCGTCGCCAATCTGTTTTTTGGCTTTGGCAATGATCTGCTCGGTGAAGTAGGTCGACGCCCAGGGAATGATTGTTTTGATGGGAAGCTCCCAGTTACGGGCCGTATTTTCTCCCAACTTTTTAATGTCTCCTTCTTTAATGGCACCCAGAATATTATCGAAAATCTGGTTCGTTTGCTGACGGGCATTCCATTCGTTGTTGCCCCGAAGCAGGTACTTTTCAGTCACCATCTCCAGAATTGGCCCAACATTGGAGGCCATGCCGCCATGCATCAGTACCAGCGAATTCATGATTTTTTCCTGGATATCGGGATGTATTTCTTCGCCCTCCAACACCCGATGGCGGGGAAGCAACGTACCACGACTAATGCTGGATTCGGGGTCGCCCTCCTGCGCAAATGTACCCTGAATGGCTTTTATACCCGGCCAGACCCCACCGGAATCCTGCCAGCCTCCACCCGAACCGCCAATCCACTCGCCCAGAATAGCCCGCGATGCTACCAGTCGTCGTTCACTTTCCTGTAAGCCGCCTTCCAAATTTTTCGTTTGTCCGGTAGCCCGCATCAGCAGACTGATGATAGAGCCTAACAGGTTGGTAGACACGGCAAACCGTGAGCCTTTAGGAATGTCGTTTACTTTCGTGACGAGTTCGATGCCCATGCCCGGCGCTACAATACGAGCCAGAATTTCGGCCAGAGACTGGTTCGTTCCTTCAAACGAAGGAGGAATCAAGCCCGATGCGATAACCCCTGCTTTCACCAGACTCAGGTAGTCATTCCCAAAGTTGAACAGATCGGCGAGATCATGAACATCTTTGGTGGTGTTTAAATCGACACTGGTTAGGCGCAGGACAGGCTCTGAAATAACCCGCACATAACAATGCAGGGGTGGACGAATGTCCTTATCGCGGCCAAAAACACCCAAGTCAATAGATATATTGATGACACGCGCTCCCTCAGGATAATCCATTCCGAGAAAGAAAATGTCCGACCAGCCGCTGTGCGTCAAGTCCATCCGCACGGATGTTTGTTCGTGCAGAATTGGGTAGAAGAGGGAATTATCCTGGCGATGTAATAAACTTGAATGAATGCGGATCGGGTGTTCGGACTGATGCCCTACCCGGAACATCCACTGATTGCCTTTACTCGATCGAACACTCTTCCGAACCTGATCGGCCAGCGTTTGGAACGACAATTGATGATAGCTGTCGGCCAACGCACTAAAGAGCGTTGCATTGGGGCCTTTTCTATCCAAATCCTGTAAAAACGTAGCTATGGCCTGCTCGAACCGACGAGATAATAAGTCGTCAAAACCGGCATAGGGAATTTTACCAATCGCCGGAATTTCTTTCATTTCCATCAGGAAAAATCGAAAACCGGCATACAGGAAAAGAATTGCTCTGACTTTATCGTACAGGTTCGGTGTGGACTTTCGAAATTCGTCCAGTTCACGCAGCGCTTTTAATAAGGTATTGGCAGGTAAATTTCGGCTTATGTCAAAAAAGGATCGGTTACGAATAGTGGGGTCAGCAGACGTAATCGTTTCTATAAAAACATTCATGTTGATATATGCTAAATAGAGTAGGGTCGAATCCTGGGCTAAGTTGCAGCAGGAAATTCTGCTGTCAGCTATTGAATCAGTTGCGCCTTTCGGGTATTGGCTTCGGCCAGCAGTTCGACCATCGACGTTAGGGTTTCATCATGGGCTACGCCTGCAAGCCCCAGCGCCATTTGTGCGCGTAGCAATCCCTGCCGCCCGCTCAGGTCGTAGCGATTTCCCTTGACCTCCAGCGCCAGGTATTTTTCAGTATCAGCCAGTTCCTGTAACGCTGGCGTTAAGGGAGTATTGGTGCTACCCTGAGCCAGTTGTTTCTCAAGAAGGCTGAACACAGTTGGTGTGAACACGTGCATGCCAAAGAAACAGAGATAATAACCAACGCGCAGACCAGGCGTTTGCAATTCAAGTTCAGCCAGACTCAAGGATGGTTTCTCAATAAGCTTTTCAATCTGATAAACCCCACTTACACCCGGCACATGCTTACCAGTGATCGTACCGTACTTCCCGATTTGATGTTCAATAGTAGGATTAACCGCTGATACAGAGCAATTTTCCTGCATCGCCAATTCGATCAACTGTGCCGCACACCGCTTGTTGGTGAGGTTAGATACGTATAGGTAATCGCCCAAAAGAAGTAAGAAGGGCTCATCATTAACAAAATCTTTGGCGCAATAAACGGCATGGCCGTAACCCAGCGGCTCCTGCTGCTCAGTAAACTGAATCCGACTGATGAGGGTATCAATTTTTTCGGCTTCTTCCCGTGCCCAGTCAACGCTTTTGTACGATTTGACCAGATTGTCGCGTAACGACGTGAAGGCATTAATGTAGCGTTCACCATCGCCGGGCGCGCACACCACGCAGATTTCCTCAATACCGCTTAGAAAAGCCTCTTCGGCAATGGCCTGAATAACGGGTTTGTGCAATCCATCGGTATCAATAACCGGGAGCATGGCTTTTTGTATCGTATCGGCTACCGGATATAATCGTTCTCCGCGAGCGGCTGCGGTAATAACGGCTTTTCTGATTTTCATTTAGCAAGAGTATTTACCAGCGAATATAAGGTAACATAGATAACTTACCCAAAAAGACTACCGGGCAAACTCACTTTGCTGCTTGAGAAAACGAACCAAACGATACGCCGATTTTTATACCACCCCAGCGGTGCGGCAGGCCCGTTTCAAATTCTCGCGTAGGCAACGACTGATAGTATTCCAGATACAGTTTTTTGTACCGAAGCACGGCTCCATAATTCGCCTGGAACCTAGTACGCGACACTTGATTGGCGGGCGTTACGAACAACCAAATAGATTTTAATTTTCTGCTTGATAAGTTAGCTGCGCCTATCCTGTAGCAACGAATTGACTGTATGCTAACTCGCGGGAAATTTAAAAAGGTGGCCCGTTTCCAGACCACCTTTTATCATTAACTAACTAAGAATGCCCTACGATCAGGCCAGATCGAAGCGGCCCAGATTCATCACTTTGTCCCATGTTGCGACAAAGTCCCGCACGAATTTCTCCTGCGAATCACCACAGCCGTAGACTTCCGCAATAGCTCGGAGTTCTGAGTTCGAACCAAAGATCAAATCGACACGAGTGCCCGTCCACTTTGGTTCGCCCGTTTTACGCTCACTTCCTACGAATACGTTCTGGGCATCTGACGTTGCCCGCCAGGTAGTACCCATATCGAGTAGGTTAACGAAGTAGTCGTTGGTGAGCGCTTCAGGGCGTTGTGTAAAGACACCATGCTTCGAATGATCGAAGTTCGTGTTAAGTACACGCAGGCCACCCACAAGAACCGTCATCTGAGGAATAGTGAGCGTCAGCAGTTGGGCTTTGTCGATCAGCATGTCTTCAGCCGCAGACTTATGTCTTGGGTTCAGGTAGTTACGGAACCCATCTGCACTTGGCTCCAGGGCTTCAAATGCCTGCACATCAGTTTGCTCCTGCGAGGCATCGGCACGTCCTGGTCTGAAGGGCACCGTTACCTCGTGCCCAGCATTCTTAGCCGCCTGCTCAACACCTACATTTCCGCCTAGCACGATCAAATCAGCGAGTGAAATCTTCGTATCGCCAGACGCGCTATTGAATTCATTTTGGATACTGGTCAATTTCTCGAGCACCGTAGCCAGTTGAGCCGGATTGTTGGCTCTCCAATCCTTCTGCGGTGCCAGACGAACACGACCACCATTGGTGCCGCCACGTTTATCGGAATTGCGGTAGGTAGATGCCGAAGCCCAGGCGGTTGATACCAATTGAGACACCGACAGACCAGATGCAAGAATTTTAGCTTTCAGATCGGCGATAGCCTGATCGCTAACCAATTGATGTGTAACAGCGGGAATAGGGTCTTGCCAGAGTAACTCTTCGGTAGGCACTTCCGGACCGAGGTAGCGCTCGATTGGACCCATATCACGGTGCGTTAGTTTGAACCAAGCCCGAGCAAACGCATCAGCAAACTCATCTGGATTCTCGTGGAAGCGTCGTGAAATTTTTTCGTAAGCAGGATCTGCTCGTAGCGCCAGGTCGGTCGTTAGCATCGTTGGTGCATGACGCTTTAATGGATCGTGTGCATCCGGCACAGTACCGGCGCCTGCCCCATCCTTTGGCCGCCACTGGTGGGCTCCACCGGGGCTCTTCGTCAGCTCCCATTCATAACCGAACAGATGCTCAAAATAGTCGTTGCTCCATTGGGTTGGCGTCGTAGTCCAGGTTACCTCAAGACCACTGGTAATGGTGTCTGCTCCGTGTCCGCTACCATATGTATTTTTCCAGCCCAGGCTTTGCTCTTCGATGCTTGCACCAGCTGGTTCAGAACCAACATACTGGCTTGGATCGGCGGCACCGTGGGTTTTACCGAATGTGTGCCCACCCGCAATAAGTGCAACCGTTTCTTCGTCGTTCATGGCCATGCGACCGAAGGTCTCACGAATATCAACAGCTGAGGCAAGCGGGTCAGGATTTCCTGCCGGACCTTCAGGGTTCACGTAGATGAGCCCCATATTGGCCGCACCAAGGGGTTGCTCAAGCGTACGCTCATGCGGGTTGGTATACCGAACGTTGTCGCCCAGCCATTTTGTTTCAGAGCCCCAATAGACATCTTCTTCCGGTTCCCAAATATCTTCACGTCCACCACCAAAGCCAAACGTCTTGAAGCCCATCGACTCAAGAGCGCAGTTACCGGTTAAAACCAGCAGGTCGGCCCACGAAAGTTTCCGGCCGTATTTTTGTTTGACCGGCCATAGCAGCAAGCGGGCCTTGTCGAGATTCGTATTATCGGGCCAGCTGTTTAGTGGTGCGAAACGCTGGTCGCCGGAGCTAGCGCCACCGCGGCCATCACCGATGCGATAAGTACCCGCGCTGTGCCAGGCCATCCGAATAAAGAAAGGGCCATAGTGACCATAATCGGCTGGCCACCAATCCTGAGACGTGGTCATCAACTCGACGATATCTTTCTTCACGGCCGCCAGATCAAGCGTCTTGAATTCCTCGGCGTAGTTGAATTTCTCGCCCATCGGATCGGACAGCGACGAATGTTGACGGAGGATATTCAATCGTAACTGATTTGGCCACCAATCGCGGTTTCTAGTACCACCACCGGCGCTTTTATTCAATTCCCCATTCAGAAACGGGCACTTGCCCACCGTGTTGACTTTACTGTCATCATTGACGTCCCATACGGATGGGTCCTGCGTATCCTGTCTTTCAATATTTTCCATTCTTGGCAGAGTTTATTAATTGGCAAACCAAATTTAAGGCATTCTTTTCTATTGTTTTTATTTATTGTTTTTATAAGATCATAGAAAAAATCTATATTCTTGGTATACGCTTGGAAGCTGAAAGGGTACCGACTTGCGTGCACAATAGGCTGTTAAAGCTAATTTATGTAGATAATCAGCGAATTATGAAAAAGCTAAGAAGCTATCTAAGTTTAATCTCGTTTCTAAGAGATTAAACTTAGATAGCTTCTTGGTAAACAACCAGCACCTTTCTTCTACTGTGTGGTATTTTTTGCCAGATTATGAGAGATTGATACTCCTGCACTAACTGTAGCTATGCTGATTACAAAAGCCATTTAACACGTGTTCAACATTCATATATCAACAAGGTTATAATCTATAGAGGACGTTTCCCTTGCCGCAAGTAACGCTGAATACTCAGTGTGAGGACTGATTTCTAATCCCAATCCTATGCCATGCTAGGTACACTGCCACAATAAGAATGTACATAATTAGCATAGAAGTACTATTCACTTTGCCAATATAGTGTAGAACAAGCGGTAGAAAAACCGCTTGGGTTCGCACTACGATATCGCTGAATAATTTAGAAAGAAGCACTAACAATAGGATGAACAACGGAATACCAACATAAAAAGGAACGGGTTTTCCGGTTAACATAGTTGTTGGATCGTTCAGAATGGCGTAATGCCAGAAAAACCATATTATCCCCGTGATTGATGCTTGTTGCCATTTAGCAAAACCCGCTACGGCGTTTTGCAGATAATGCCGCCAGCCGAACTCCTCTCCTAATGTATAGGCGAATTGAGAGCATACAAGACCTATCAGAGCCAGTTTATTGGACTGGTGGATTAATAAAATCGGGAGTAAGAGACTCAAGAAAGTGATACTACAAACCACAATCGGTTTGCTACCAGCCAAAGACAGTTTGAACGTATTCGGTATGCCGAAAACCCGATAGCAAATCAAACCAGATAGCGCAGGCCCACAACCCGTCATAACTTCTTTCACATCGACGCCTAGATAGACTAGAGTTGGAAAGAATTGATTGACTGCCCATGAAAACGCAAAGGCAAAAAAAGCAAATACAACAATAGGTAATATAGGTTGTTTCATTCAGGTTTAATTATTGCTACTTGCTTTAATCTATTAGTTTAATTTCAAGAATTTGGTAAGCCTATCGCTTATCAAGGGTTTCAGCCTATCAAGGATATCTTGCCAAATGAGCCAAAATCCTGCCCGTTGAGATGCTCCATATGTCGCAGGCCCGTCTTTGACGCCCATTTTGGACTTACACCCAACGAATTTATGTGTCGCTGGCGACGTAGGCACCTTATCGTATATAAACGGTTGATCCGCATCTTCGGCACCATTTTGAACAACCAATTTTTTGGCAACTCAAAATCAATTTAGTTATCGACGCAAAACTGCTGAGTTAAGAAAAAGTTCGGATTTATTACTTTTTTAACTCATCATCAACTTTTTTAAGAAGATTT
>CAXVWN010000296.1:0-3637 GCA_964263725.1 Spirosoma sp. | reverse complement strand
CACTCGACCGTTCAGGACACGAGTCAGACTACAGAAAAAAGTAGCCCTACCCAGACGGCAGAGGCTTCGTCAGCAAAAACTATCCAAAAAAATACGTTATCTGCCTCTGCTGGAAAGTGGACGTATGAGAAGAAAGTAAATCAAACGGGTAGTACTGTTTATAAGGCATTTGTTACGTCGCCCGACGTATTGGAGTTTAACTTTCCCTATACGGGTGGCTCGACCGCCACGCTCACAATCCGGCAGATAGATGATCGTAGGACCGTTTATCTGGAAGTGTCAAAGGGACAGTTCAATCGAAGTTTTCAAGGCGGAGACGCCCGCCTTCGTTTCGATGGTACCCCTGCCATCAAGTATTCATTTTCCGCTGCCGAAAATGGCCGAGCCAATATTATATTTTTTGATTCAGCACAGGCGCTGATTGATCGGATAAAAGCATCCCAAAAAATAAGCATCGACGTTGAATTTTATGCCCAGGGCAGGCGACAAATCACGTTCAAAACCGCCGATTTAGACTGGGATCATTAGAACGATTAAATAGTCTTCCTCATACAAATACTATTGGGTAGCCCCACATAGGGGCCGTAGTTTTCAATTCGTTGATAGCCTCTTTTTTGATACAAACTGATAGCAGCGGTTTGCTTATGCAAGGTTTCCAGGATTAAATAGCTGAAGCTTAATTCGGCTGCCCACTTTTCTAATTCTTCCATAATCAAGTGTGATACGCCAAGTCCCCTACTCTCCGGGCTTACAAACATCCGTTTAATTTCAGCGGTCTTCGGGTCAATTTTCTTAAAACACCCGCAACCCATAGCCACATCATCTTTATAGGCAATCACGACCGTATTATTGCTCTCGATAACGTTAAACGTATCATACTCAGCCTGAGTCTCCGGGTATACTTCCCATAAATACGCATCCAGGAGATTTACTAATTGACTGAAATCAGGATTTTCGCTGGTGGTTCTTTGTATGTTTATCATTACAGGCTGATTTACGTTTTTTATGCTAGTCAAAATATGGGTGAATTTGTCATTCCGAGGAACGAGGAATCTTCTGGTAAGGAGAAATTTTACTAGCTACTGCACCGGCGGCCCGGCGAAGATTCCTCGTTCCTCGGAATGACAAATTCGGTGCCGAAGCTAAAGTTCAAATAAATTCATAAGCTCTCTTCAGGCTAATGTTAAGGAAATTATGTCTATCCATGAAATTTTAGGCTAGCAAAGAAAATGGTTTGCAAGCAACAACGATCGGCTAGCAAGTAGCGTCACGATGTAGCCCATGCCAGCGAACCAATGCCGAAACCACAAGGTTATCCAACTTCAGGATGAGCCAGACCTTGTCCACGAATTTGTACTGCTGTGGATCAGACGCTCTTACTCATTACCCCGCCCTTTACTCAACTAAATACCCCGTATCCGGCAACGGCTTACCTGAAAGGGTTTTTGCAAACAAAGGGGAAAATCGCTTATCAGGCCGATTTGGGCATTGAGGTCATCCTGAACCTGTTTTCGTCCAGCGGACTTGCGTCCATGTTTGCCGAACTCGAAGCCACCGATGCCGAACTGTCTGACAATAGCTACCGCATCTGCCGTTTACAAACCGATTATGTCAGCACGATTGATCCGGTGATTCGGTTTCTACAGAATAAAAATCCAACGCTTGCCCATAGTATCTGCGACCGAACATACCTGCCCGAAGCGTCCCGCTTTGCTGAGTTGGAGGAACTGGACTGGGCTTTCGGAACGATGGGCATCCACGATAAGGCGCGCCATTTGGCTACGTTATATCTCGAAGACCTGAGCGATCTTATTCAGGAAGCCGTTGATCCCCATTTTGGCTTTAGTCGGTATGCGGAACGGCTGGGCAGATCGGCCACGCATTTCGATGAGTTACACGAGGCTCTGCAAGCGCCCAACACGCGGGTGTCATCAATTTTGGTCGAGCTTCTGGAGCAGAAAATTCAGCAATGGCAACCCAATATCGTTTGCCTGACGGTTCCTTTTCCCGGCAATTTGTACGGAGCGCTGACGTGTGGGAAGTACCTGAAGCAACATCATCCAGGCATTAAAATTGTGATGGGTGGTGGCTACGCGAACACCGAACTTCGTTCTCTAAAAGAGCCCCGCGTGTTTGACTATGTGGATTTTATCTGCCTCGATGATGGTGAAGCACCACTTATGATGCTGCTGGAACATTTGTCGGGCCAGCGCGAGCTGAGTCAACTCAAGCGGGTGTTTGCCCGAACCAATGGTGTGGTTACGTATTATAACGGTGCCCGCGAAAAGGATGTTCCACAACGCGAAACCGGTACGCCCAATTACCGCGACTTGCCCCTGCACGATTACCTATCGGTTATTGAAGTTGTCAACCCAATGCACCGGCTTTGGAGCGATGGCCGCTGGAATAAATTGACGCTGGCTCACGGGTGCTATTGGGGCAAGTGTTCGTTTTGCGATGTGACGCTGGACTACATCAAACGGTACGAACCCGTAACGGCATCGCTCCTCGCCGACCGGATTGAGGAAATTATCGAGCAGACGGGGCAAACTGGTTTTCACTTTGTCGATGAAGCCGCACCACCAGCCCTCATGCGCGATTTGGCGCTGGAAATCGTTCGTCGGAAGATAACCGTGACCTGGTGGACAAACATCCGGTTTGAAGTCAGTTTCACCCCAGACTTGTGTACGTTACTGAAAGCGTCGGGTTGTATCGCCGTGTCGGGCGGCTTGGAAGTAGCCTCCGACCGATTGCTGGATCGCATGAAAAAGGGCGTGACCGTGGCGCAGGTGGCCCGCGTAGCCGATGCCTTCACGCAAGCCGGTATTATGGTTCATGCATATCTGATGTATGGTTTCCCCACCCAGACGATGCAGGAAACGGTCGATTCGCTGGAAATGGTTCGACAGTTATTTATGAACGGCGTAGTGCAATCAGGCTTTTGGCACCGATTCGCCATGACCGCCCATAGTCCTATTGGCGTTGATCCAGCCGCTTTCGATGTCATGCGCATTAGTCCCGCCATAGCGACGGACGGTTTCGACGTTTTTGCCGATAACGATCTGGACCACAGCGACCCAAAAGGTGCCGATCACGATTTATTTTCAGAGGGCTTACGGAAATCGCTGTTCAACTACATGCACGACGTGGGTTTTGATCTGCCACTTCAGAAATGGTTTACGTTCGCGATACCGGCTACGTCCATTCCACCCCGCTACATCGAAAAATCAATTAGCCAGAATCCAGATAAAACCCCACGGGCCAATGCCCTTGTTCTCTGGCCGGGTAACCTGCCTAGTATGGACGTATTCGAGTTGCAGCAGGGGCGAAAAATAGTCGAGATGGCGGAGTTGGAATTCTATAGCAAACAGGGTCAATGGCTGCTCGAAGCGACCGTTCCGGTAGGGCAATGGTTAATGGAAACGCTCCCAAAGCTAGTTATTGGTACACACGAGCCATGTTCTTTATCGCAACTACAAACCAATTACGAAGCGGGTGGACAAGGTAGCTTTTTGGCCTTTCTGCAATCGCCAGTCTGGACTAAACTCAGAGCAAACGGCTTGCTTATTGTATGATGGATGGCGCGAGGCTCTGGCCTCGTGTCTGATATTCTCCGGCCTCTGGCCGGTCTGATATA
>CAXVWN010000295.1:0-22586 GCA_964263725.1 Spirosoma sp. | reverse complement strand
TCAGGATGCTTGTTAGCCGCTCGCTGCCAGGCCAAGTCCATAGCCTGGGCGGGCGAATAAGGACGTTTCGTTTGTAGGGTATCGGAGTTAAAGGTACCAAAGCCAGGAAACGGTGTGCCTCCCGTAGTGGTCCAGTAAAGTCCTTTTCCGAACCAATCAAGGCCATAGACCATACCCGTCATGGCAATAGCCGCTACCACCAGCAGCGAATAGAAGCCCAGTACGTTATGTAAATCGTAATTGACCCGCTTGACTGAACCCTTCCACTTAATTGTGAAGCTTCGTTCGCGGGTGCTTTTTGTCCATTTATGCGGCCACCATAACACAAGGCCGGTAATTAGGGTAAAGACAAAGATTAACGTACTGTAATTGACAATCGGGCGACCTATTTTATAAGGAAGCCATAAAAAACGGTGCCCTTCCAGAATCCATTCGAAAAAGTCAAAATCGTGTCCTTTGGCGTCAGTTTTACGGATAATCTGACCTGTATAAGGATTGATTTTAAGCGCAGCCCCTTCGCCCCGCTGCCCAGCCAAGTTGACGCTTATGGCTCGTCCCTGATGGTATTCAGCCGAGCCAACGCGCTTTCCCGGAAATTCCTTGTCGACAATCGCCATGAGCTGTGAGGGCCGAACAACCGGTTTTTTCTGATACGGTACGTTCGACTCGGGTTCGAGGAATGCGCTGGTGATTTCCTCCTGAAAGACCCAGATACAACCGGTCAGACAGACAAGAATCACAACGATACCGGTTACTAAACCTAACCACAGGTGTAGCCAGGCCGATATTCGGTAGAAACGGGATCGGGAAGATTCTTTTCGTTTGGAAATCGTATTTCGGCTCATAAGCAAAAGGCTAAGTAAATAGACAATGAACAATCGGGATGGCATCGGCCGTCCGACGCCCGTGCGGTAAAATGAATAATGGACAATGATTCACCGCTGGCAACCAGTGATTTATCATTATCCATTATTCATTTTAAATTACTTGCTTTTCCCCTACTGTACCTTGAAGATACCGCCGACGAACGACGCCGTTACTTCGGCACCTTTTTTAGCGACTGCCGTTGCTACGTCAATTTGATAGATGAATGTGCTACCGTCGGCACCCGTTATTGGATAATATACTTTGGTGCCATCGACCAATACCGGGAAACTCCGACCACCGTTGCCATTGTGAATTAATGATGCGGCCGTTCCTGTCTCTGGTTTAACGTCGGTAATTTTCTGATTGTAAACGTCAATGATCGCCATTTTCAGCGATTTGTCGCCCCAGCGATCTGCAGCAACAGTTTGAGGATCGATGGTACTGATCGTAGCGAAAGCCAAGCCACCACCAATGTATTTGATGTGCGAAATCTTACCGCCCAGTTTATCGGTATTGAAGAAATAGGATTGATCAAAAGCCGTTTCGCCATTCTTGATACGCAGGAAACCGCCGGGTTTGGTCGCCTTGCTGTAACCGTTCGAAATATTGCTGGACGACATCGCATAAATATCACCGGTTTCGACTTTAAACAATCCGTTTTTAGTCTGCCATGCACCCGTTGGGCCTGTGCGCGTGTCGGTAATCAGCTTTTCAAACTTGATCTCGGGATACGTATAAACCGCTACGTAGTTCGTATCGGTATGGTTGGTACTAAAATCCGCCGTGAAGTGTAGATTGGATACAAACAATTGATTTCCCCGTACAGCCATGCCCGAATAAACCGGGTTGTCGCCACCGGCCACCAGCGGGGCCAACGGGGTAGACAGATTTTTCGTGATGGCTTTCGAAGCAATATCCACAAAATACCAACGCGCGTTGTTCCCGTTTGCTTTAGATGGATACTCCACGGCCAACATCTGGTTATTATCAACCTGTTGAATATCGTCGGCTGCGCGGTCGAACGTGGCGGTGCCACTAACGGTGAGTAGCCCATTCGCATCCTGTGTGATGCCGTTTACATTAGCTTGCTCGAAGCCACCAATGGCAAATACCGTATTGTTGCCTTGTGAAAAATCACGGTAACCAGCCAGTGTCAGGCCAGTGCCAACGGGCGAAATTTTGCCCGTCATCAGATCCTGAGCTTTTACTGCGTAGTTGGTTGTGGCTCCGTTCGACGTAACCCCTACGCCTACTATGTAAGACGTTGACCCGATTGTAGGGTCCGTTGTATTGTCTGTACTACATGAGAGGGCGAAAACGGCAAAGCCTGCACAAAAGCCAGCCTTGAGAAATTGTTTAATCATTAGTTGGTTTATTTACTGAACAAAAATTACTTACTGATAAAATACCTGAACTTGACTGAGAATGAGCGACCTGGCTTTTGTAGCCGATACGAATCATACAGCAGGTTATCGGTGAAATTCCGGCACTCCAACGCCAGATTGTATTTGCCACCACCCAGCGAATAACTCGCCGACAGGTTGTGCGAAAACTGCGTAGGAATGATGTACTGCCGGTTGAACGCACTTTCCCCCAATTCCGCGTAGACCAGATAATACTTCTCTACGTAGCTCAGGTTATACGTCAACGACAACGCCCGATTGGGTTGGGTCGGCAAGTTGACCCCGATATTGGCATTGCCAAATAGGAACGGCAGGTTAGGAAGCCGGAAGTCATACGTAATATTTTTGGTAGCACCACCCGTAAATCCACCGCTCTGTTCAAACTCCTGTTTATCGATAATGCTTTGATATGTACCGTTCATGGACACAAAAAATAGCTTCCGAAAGTAATACGCCAGTTCCCCTTCAACGCCCGTCGTTCTGACTTTGCCCTTGTTTTGGTTCTGACGCTGAGCTCCCGAAACAGATTGATCAAGGCGAATAAAGTCGGTTGTCATTCGGTAGATAAGCCCGGTTTCGGCTGTGATCCGGTGGTCTTTTTCCATGGGCGTCGCGTAGCGGGCACCCAGGTTGATGTTATCGCTTTTTTCGGGTTTCAGGCCAACGCTATAGACGACGAAAACGCCATCGCCAAAAATTTCGCTGCCCTCCGGCATCCGGTAGGCATGTTCGTACGAAGCCTTAACCTGAAGCGTGGGGCGAACAAAATAGGCCGTAGCCAGTCCATAGCCCGGATTGGCATAGTTGAACGTAGTTGCTTCGTAGCGTTCCTTCTCGGTAAAAGCATCGACTTGCTGATACCCGACAGCTTTCATAGCGAAGTATTTCGCGAAAACAGAAGTCGTGAATTTGTTTCGAATATCCAGATTCCAGGCCAGCCCCAGCACATTTTTGGCTAGGTCAGACGGAAACCGATTGCCAATAGCGTCGGGGTTTTCTGGATCGTAGGACTTCCGATGGAAGTTTGTACCCACATAGTTGAACGCCAACGTCTGTAACTCATTGAGTTTATAGGTAAGGTTGGCGGTCACCAGCCCTTCCCGGTCTTTATTCTGATTGCGGGTGCGGCTACGTTCTCCACCTACGCTACTGCTTCCCGAAGCCGGGTTGACTTTATAATCGCCCAGCCAGTTGTATTCGCGAGCGGTGGTATCAATCAACGTAAATCGGGTCATGTTATAGGCGGCATACAGATTGAAATCCAGCCCATTGGCAAACAAATCCGTCTTTTTGTATTTAAGCGTCGGAATCAGCGTTCGGGTGTTGCTGGTAATAGCTCCGAATACTCGTTCCATCACCACGCCCGTTTGTACATCTTTATCATTGCCCGACGCGATGATGCCAACCAGAAATTTATCTGCCCATTTTTTGTTCGTTATACCCGCTTCCAGTTGCAGCGTGGCCGACTTATACTTATCATGGAAACGTGACACCCATTGCTCTGGCCCGAAGCTGCTGGTTTCCAGATTTTTTATGGGAACCAGCACTTTATAGTTGTTATCCGAATAATTGAAGAAGGTATTGGCTCTGATCGTAAATCCCGTTCTGGCGTTCGTGTATGCCCCGTTCAAGGCCACCCGATGCGTATTAAATGAGCCGAACGAGTAGCTGGCATCCAGGTAGTTTGGGTTGCTGCGGCTCACAATATTGACGGCTCCCCCAAGAGCATCGGTTCCCAGACTCACCGGCAATACGCCCTTGTAGACCTCAATCCGTTCGGCCATGTTAGCGGGGAAATTATTGAGGGTCAGTGACGAGCCAAAATTATCCATCGGAATGCCATCCAGAAAGAATTTGACCTGATTCCCCGAAAAACCATTCAGCGAAAAATTGAAATTGGAGCCCAGCCCACCTTCTTCCCGAATACGAATACCTGTGGTCGTATTCAGTACCTGATTCAGGTCTCGGTTCAGGCTGTAGCTGGTTTTCAGGTCAATGGCATTGACGTTAAAACCCTGTTCGTTAATTTTTCGTACATCAGTCTTTTCACGAATTACTACCTCGTTGAGCTCATTACCAGGCTCCATCGATAAACTTTCTACATCCGTAGTAGCATTAGCTACAACAACCAATTCACGAGTCAATGGCTTAAAGCCAACCATATTTATAACAAGGCCATAGTTTCCAGCAGGGACGGCAAGTATGAAGTTCCCGGCGGCATCCGAGGAAGTGTGGTAGTTTGTGCCTTTAAGACTGACAATGGCAAATTCAACTGGCGTACTGTTCTGCGTGCTTATTTTACCCTGTATTCGTCCAATATTTGGTTGGGCCAACAACGATAGGCTAGACGTTATAAGAAAGAAAAGCAGCCAATAAATGCTGTTGAAAATGCGAGTTATCATTTTAGGTTTCAGCGCCTTGAAAGAATTAGTAAAGCATAAGAAATTATATCTTCTGACCTTATTTAGACTAATTATATTTTGCAAAACTAATACATCTTTTAAAATATCCAATCAAAAAAGTAAGTAGAGTAACCGGGAATAGGGTACCCGGCAGTCATTGAGACAAACAGTATTTCCTCCTTTGTTTAAAATGCATGGCCAGTCAGTTAGGGACGACTGGCCAGCTTACTTGACTGTACTAGTGATTTTATCATCACAATAAGCTACAGGCAAAAGCTTACTATAATATAGGTGCAAGAGGTATTTTAAGTGGCACTTAGGAGCTATAAGAAACCAGAAAGCCAACCCTTCTGGAAGGCTGGCTTTCTGGTTTCTTATAGCTCCTAAACTTATCTGATTGAATCTCGCCTGCCGAAAGGAGGCAGAAAGAACAATCGGTTAGATAGTAAGACCAACCGTCAATACGGCACTCCGCCCATCGGAAGACCACACACCGGGCCCTGGGTAGAACGTTGGCCGTTTGGTGAAGTACTGCTGGTTCAGTATGTTGTTGACACTGCCCCGAACAGTGAGGGCACGCTTGATCCGCCAGGTACCATTCAGATCCCACAAACTGTAGGCAGGCACCGGCCCAACGGCACCATTGGCTGAGGGGACAGCTGTATTGAGCGCATCAGAAAAAGTTTGAGCCACATAACTATATTGCAGCGTCAGACTGGCCGTTCCATAGCGAGCCGTCAGCCCGTTGCGAGATGTCCAGCGTGGTGCCGACTCCACCTGATTACCCGTCACCGTCCGATTCTCCGTACCAGCCGATACCCGACCGTTGATGTAACGGGCATTGTTGAAAGCCGTGGAACTGAAACCACTCAGTAAAAACTTCTCGGTACGCAGAAGTTGGGTCTCGATCAATGCTTCAACCCCAGTACTTCGGCTGTCGCCAATGTTGGTCCGAAAGACATAGTTCGACCCATCCGGGTTGGTTAATAGCAGGGTTCCCAAGCGGTTGCGGTACAGCAAATCAAAGATAGTCACGTTCACGTGCACCCCTTGCCAGTGACCATCAATTCCGATCTCTGCGTTGTAGCCATAGGCATCCTTCAGATTCTTATCAATCCGCTCGTAAACCGAGGTTGGAATGATATCCTTGAATACCACCGGCCGGTACGCCTGCGACCACCCCCCGTAGATTTTAACTGCATCGTTGATTCGGTACTGACCATTGACACCCAGCAACGCAAAGTGGTGGCTGATATCGGTAGGGAGATTTTCTGCATCGTAATACGAAATAGTGCCGCGCATTTCGGTCTTGCCGCTCTCAACCCGGATACCCGGCGAGACCGTTAACCGGTCTGTTAAATAGAACTGGTTTTCAGCAAAAAAAGCAAAGTTGTTGGTCCGAAAATGCAGATCACGCTTAAACGGACTAGTCAGACTCAGGTCAAAATCACTGGCGGTAGTACCTACGCCCAACTGCCGACGGTGTAAATCGGTGCTAATGAGTTGTATCCCTGTTGCCAGTGCCCCCCCGATGTTACCTAGTTTGTAGCGATGTAGTAAGCGCGTTTCGGAGGTATAACTATGGAAGTTATCAATATCCACCTGACGGGCTCTGTATTGGCCCGTTACCCGACTAATTGTATCAGGAACCGTCGCAAACGCATCGAGCTGAACGCTGTTCCGAGCCCCCAGTACGGCTGATACCGTCCATAAAATACGTGTCCGATCCGAGAGCTGCCAATCGGCTTTCAACGACGGGATGTAAATGTCCGGGTTGAAATAGTTTCGGCTGCGGGTTGACTGGCGCGGGTCCTGAGCAAACATCGCATCGGTTAACGGGCCTGGAATCTGGTAGGTATACGTGGAGCGGCCCAGTTCAGCGGTAAAACTCAATCGCTGGGTTGCCTGATACTGCAACCGACCAAATTGGGCCTCCGCATTCGAGTTACTATTTTGCCGGTATCCATCCGAATGCCGACGATAGTAATATGCGTAGTAAGTCCACTTGCCGACACGCCCGCCAATGGCATTGTAAGTACTTCTTAAACCGTACGAACCGACCGAGTTTACCGTCTCAAAACCAAACTTGCGGGTAGTGTCAGCCTGCTTGGTAACGTAGTTGAGCATACCGCCAAACTGGGCGCCATATTGGAGCGAACCCGTGCCGCGCACCAGTTCAACCCGGTCAATGCTTTCCATGGGGGGCGAGTAGTGGCTGGCGGGATAGCCATACATATCGGAATTGGTAATAACTCCATTCTGGCGGATGTTATTTTCCCAGGATCGGTGAGGATCCAGCCCACGGGTAGCAATATTGATCTGATTGCCAGTCCCATCCATGTCGTAGACAAACACGCCGGGAATTCGGGCAAATACCTGCCTCGGGTTTTTCTCGGCTACATTGGCGTCAATCTCCGACAGGCGAATTGCTTCACTGCGCTTCCCACCCATCAGATAGGTACCATACACATTGGGCAAGGACTCAACGACGATTGACCGTGCTCCCTTCACCGTAACAGGATTTAAGGTACGGGCACGTAATGAGTCACCAGCGGGTTTGTTTTGGCCTAAGGTTATGGATGCTGACTGGATGAAAACAATATAACCCACCAGACTCACGACGAGAAATCTGAAGGATTCTTTTTTTAACAGTAATATGAGTTGTTTCATGAACAAATGAATGGTTGATATTGATTTATCTTGCCAGGCAAGACACTAGTATCCTGTCTGGTTTAAAATCGTACCCATAAGAGAGTGAATACTGACTGATTCGAGGGATCTTTTGTAACAGACCTCAGTCGTTATGGCTGAACTTTATAGCCACCGCACGCCTACAAGTAAGGTTTCTATACCCGTCAACCGTGAACTCGTTATCAACTATCAGGCCAATTTAGTGGCTCACTGTCAGGTAATTGAGAAACAGCTTATTGGCTCACTCGGCAACGGATTACTTTTAAAAATCCATTGCGCAGCCTGCAAAGTAAGCGACGGGTATACCGGGAGCCAATTGATCGGACATGCGGAACTGTAGCGTAGCCTGAGAACCGCCCAAATGGAAACGACAAGTCAATAGCCAGAGACGAATGGCCTGGATTGGCCCGGCCTGGATTGACTCGTCACAAAAGAAGGAAGTTATGCTTCGGGCGGGGGAGAGAAAACAGGAAGAGCGCGAGAGAAAAGCTTTTGCAGCGCATCCGGAATGCGGCAGGTTTCGTGTCGGCTCAGGGATAAAAAACGAAAAACAACTCGCGGATTGGGCGAGTATTCCTTCAACAGAAATTTCAGAAATTGATTGGCTTTCCTTTGCGAATCAGCCGCGCCAGCAATATGGTCGTTAAGAAACGACAACAAATCAGCCTGCCAAAATGAATGGTGTTTAAGGTCTAATCCTGTAATGTAGAGCGTATCGCCACGAATTTCGAGGCTCACCACATCGTAGTAATGCCCTCGATAAGAGAACCCGTCAGAAGTCGTTCGGGCCATTGAATGGACCTCATCAGGCTTTTCGATCAATGGAATCTGAAACTCAATCAGACTATCCGTGGCCCGATACACTAACAATCGCTCTGATAACTCGTATTCTGCCTGCCACCATATGCTCACACACGCCAGCACATAGCCCAGCGTATGGTACATCAACAGCATAAATAGACCGACAGAAACAGCTTTCTTCATATAAAGAAACAAAGGCACCCCAAAAATGACACTAAATTTCTAAAAGAGCCATACTCAACGGGCAAAATTTGAATTAAAAATTGTATTCGTATGACTGTTTCAAGGCAAAAAATACGCAACCATGCCATTGAATATGTGAAGACACTAAACAGGTGTCCGAAACTCTTAGAGCAAACAACGATATTGGGTTCTACATTAAAACTTACCTTGTGCTTCCCTAAATTCGGTAGGCGAAAATCCTGTGTGCTTCCTAAAAAACTTGGCAAAATAATTTGGATACTCAAAGTGGAGTAAGTAAGCGATCTCCGAAATTGTATACGTAGTATACGTCAGGTATTTATGAGCTTCGGCTAATATATGCTCCTGAACAAGCTGGCTGGCCGATTTACCCGCCACCGATCGGCAAATGCGGTTTAGATGAACCGGTGTGATGGCCAGTTCGTCGGCTAGTTGGACGATGGTGTGCGTTGTACCAACCTGCCGCACCCGCTGTTGAAACTTTTGGAAGTGCTGAATCACCAGGTTAGTTGGCTTTAATGCCACCGCTTCATGGTGTTCCTTCATTCGGTAGATCACCAGAAATAACTGTTGCAGACCAGCATGTAGCATAAGCCGCTTTTCAGGCCGGTCATCAAATAGCTCTTCATCAATAGAGGCCATCAGCTTGTCGAACCGTTCGACTGAGTACGGTTCCTGAAACGTAGTGATACACGTCAAGGTGCCCAGCATGGCTGTTACTGGAGACACATTGGGGAAAAGCGTGTTTACCAGCACGTCGGATAAGGTTAGGATACGACCACTTACACCCGTACCATATACGAAACCATGCAGGGCCGTGGGTGGTATAAACAACAGGCATGGGCCCGTTAACTGACGCTTTTGGGTGGCCTCCTGGAATTCAAAAGGTCCAGATTCGACAAAGAAAATCTGAAACAACCGGGCATGTATATGCGGTTGAATGATCCAGTCGAAACTACGACTGCGGGTTTCAAGCAATTCGGAGAACAGATATTCGGCATCGGATTGCGTGTTAGGTTCACCGTAGAGGCCATCGTATTGCGTGATACGCTGCATGGGTAAAAGGTTCATTTAATTTCCAGATTACCATACGTATCACCCAGTAAAAAAAGTTTACCCAACCCTATATAATTGCGTTAAGAAACAACTGTACAGGATTGGCAAAATACTTTTTTACTGCCCTGGTTTCCCTAAAAGGCAGATTAACTGGTAGTAAAGTTAGTGCAATTAACCTAATTAGTGCTCTAGTTCGTTCAATCAATGAATCCTTATAAATTCATTGGTAGGTTCGATCTGTCTCCATAAATTGCGAAAGAGTTTCGGCCTGATATCAGCTTAGGCAGATACCTTTGTTACGCGAAACAGCAATACGCATCACGCCTGTTAGTTGAACAGGGCCGGAGCACATACCCTTAACGATCAACGGCGCCCTGACGTGGCCGCATCGAACACGCGGCAGAAGTTGGCGCTTCCTATCTGGCCGATTTCATCCGCAGTAAAGCCTGTCTTTAACAACGCATCGACAACGGCATAATAGAAACCCACTTTCTGGTCCTGCCAGGCCAGGTTCGTGCGCTCACCGATCCGTTCGTTTTTTTGACCACCGCCCGCGGCATTCTGAGGAATTGACGGTTTGGAAGGCAGGGCCATTTTGGTATCGGTACCTATGCAGACATGGTCGATACCGATTACATCGACCAAAGCACGAATATTTTGGGCGTACTCCAGTGGAGAGTCGGCTAAATGTGTCCATACGCCAATTATACCCCCGGCATCGGCAACAAGTTTAGCCTGCTCCTTGCTGATGAGTCGGGGCCGCATCATTTTTGCCATGACCGGGTTCTGACCCAACTGGGTATCCAGACCCGTATGAGATATGATTACGGGATGGGCTGCCAATTTAAGTGCAGCGTTCGCGGTTTCATTGCTGGCGTGCGCCAAATCGATGAGAATACCCAGCCGGTTACATTCCTTGATCACCTCCGTCCCGAACGCAGTTAGCCCGCCCAGCTTTGGGAGGTTTGTATAAACGTCGCCCAACGGCACAGACGCATCATTGTCATGAAGTAGGCCCAGGTGTCGCAAGCCCCGCTTATAGGCTTCTTCCAGTCGCTCCAACTTTCCTTCAAGAAAATGACCACCCTCAACCGATTGGATGACAGTCGGCTGACGCTTCTTGTGCGCTGCGCGCAGGTCTGCCATATTCAGGGAACGCTTCAGGTTGTTACTTTCCAAAATCTTATCCATTAAAGCCATCCCGTTCTTGAACCGCTCATAGGCATCTCCCGGGTTGATTAGGGCTGGACGGTCGACGGCGAACGTCATACAAATAGCCGATAGGCCCGACTTCTTCATCTCGTCGGTCAAATCAATTGTTGGAGCGGTTCCATCGGTGGCGGTAAAGGGGACATCGATATGATTGTGGGTATCGATACCAATCGTTTTGGCGACGATTGCCGCAACCCGTGGGTCAACCTCGTCGACCGTCCATGCCAATACAGGATTCAACACCATCGCTGCCCCCGCCCCGGTCAAGGTGGTCAGGATCTCCCGTCGGGACCATTTTGTTTGAGTCATGATTTATAAGTCAGTAAAGTTCCGGTATGATATAATCGTATGCTTCGGATTGGGGATAGCAGTTATTAAACGGATCTATCGCAATGCTATGCCTCGTTGAAACCGTTCATTTAAATGTCCGAATTATCTTAAAGAGCTTAGCATTGGGTATCACCCTAGCCTAAGTCAGCCATCGTATGCCTTTAGATTAGCTTCGATAAAGTTGCTGGATACTTCATTATTCTGAAACAAAATCTGACCGAATGACGGGATTTGCGAGTTAAGCACCCTGTTTGGCATGAAAAAGTAAAATTACGTTCATTTTCATAGTTCGCTCCATCTTAGCAGTCATACAGATTTAGTTACTTACCTGAAGTGCAAAACCGCTGTTGAAGCCGAGAAACAACCACATGATTCTTTAAAAAGGGATCTGCAACTTCCGGCATATAACAGGCTCGGGCATGTGCACGGGCTTTTGTATTATCCATCAATTTGCAAGGAGCATTTCCAGCTTGGCCAGTTAATTCGCCTATTCGTAGCCTATCTAACTGTTAAGACCATGATACACTGGTTTATGTGGTATTAGTATGGGGATCGTGATACACAATAGGTATACTTAGTTAGTTTATATTCCTTGTATAGAACGCCGACTGTTATACCTTTGGGGCGGTGGGCTCGATTGGTACTCTTGTCCACGCGTCCCCTACGTAGCGGCTCTCCGGCCTAACGCGTAGGGGTTTTTGTTTACTGTTGGTTATACATGTACCGTTTTGGCCTCAATGTTCGTCCGTACTTCGCGTTAAGTAATCAGTAATAATACTAAAGCCTACCAGTTTGTTAGTAGTCACTCATGAACAGCCTGTTGAAGTCTATTTATCGCAAGTTGGTATATTTGACTTGTGAACCGACGCATACGCCCCGACGATCTCGAAAACTCTCCCTACAAAGAGCTGATTCACGAACTTACCTTCCAGTGGGTTCGTGCAGAGTTGCCAGTTCAAAGGATGACTTATGTTGATTATACATTGGCTATCAGGACTCTTTTACTGACGACTCAAGACTCGAACCGGACAAGGGTTATTGTTCAGGCGGTTCTTGCCCAGGCCACTACACTCCATAAAACGTCGGCTTGGGTGGAGCAGGAGCTCAAGTTTGAGGGCATGATTGAGGGAGCCGACCGAGCCGATTTTTTACTGCTCGACCTTCAACAGGCAGACACAATTGATGATACGATGCTCGATAGTTACAACGAACGAATCAATCGTTTTGCCACCAATGGTGAGTAGAGTTACGATAGTCGCTAGGCTATTGCCTAGTGAGTAAACGGACCGAATGCTACGCCAATCTTCACCCCACCCCAGCGGTGGGCCAGTCCCGTTTCAAATTCCCGGCTAAGCATCGACTGATAATATTCCAGGTACAGGTTTTTATAACGAAACACAGCGCCAACGTTCGCCTGAAACGTAGTACGTGCTAATTGGTTGGCTTGAATTACGTACGGGCTGCTTCGATCGAACAGCCCGCCTTGCAGGGTCGCATCGTAGGCGACCAGACCAACCAGGGGTTGAGCATACACATACAGTTGCATCGGCGTCCGCCCATTACTGAGGGTAGAGCCAAACGGTGAACCGAACCGGCCCGCCATTACCACAGCCCCCGCTTGCAACCGATCAGCAAAGGTGCCAACCTGAGCCTGAGCAGAAGCACTGACCAGCAGCACATTGCGATAGGCATAAAGCTGTTTTTCATAATTGAGGGTATAATTCAAGATCACATCGTTACGAATCTGATGCTGCCAGCCATGCGGTTCAATGCTGTTTGTGAGCCGATGAAGGGCTTCCTGAATTTCGCCCCCAAACGCAACCGGCCCCACCATACCCGTACTCAATACCGACGATACCCTGACCCGGCGCAACGTATCGGTTGATATACTGAACGTTTTGAGCAGAATGCAACCCGCAAACGGGCGATCGCCGACCAAAATAGCATTGCTGCGGATTGAAGTAGGTGTGAAGCCAAAATGCTCGAAGGCCAGACCGTACTGGATTTGATTGCCTCTGGCTTTAATGAGCAGCCTGGTGAGTGGATTTTTTCGGAGCGCCGGATTGACAACTTCCACATTGTAGCCCTGGGTATAATAATAGTCGGTGCCCGTAAAAAAGTCATTGTCGTAATGCAGACGGATGTAATTACCCTGACCCATTTGCCGGAAGGAAGCTGTATTGTCAATGCGTTGAGCTAATGCCAATCCGGGGATTAGCCAGCCCAAAAGAGCCAAATAGATTTTAATTTTCTGCATGCTAAACCATCTACGCCTATCCTGCGGCAGCGGATTGACCGTAATCTGTTTTTTCGCCCAAGTCATAACCCGTACTCTTTCTTTTGCTTAAAAGTTAAGGCATAATTACCCCGTTGTTTTTTTCTTAACGATGCCATAAAATGTACTTAATAGTGACGAAACAGGCCCGTTGTACTTTTGCGGAAAATACTTAAGTAGTCAACTAACCTGTTATTGTATGAAGCGTTCTGTACTGTCTTCAGCGCCACCAATTCGAGCTTTTTGCCGATTATTGGTGGTGTCTTTTTTTTGTTTTATGCCCGTCCTGTCGGCTCTGGCACAAACGATCTCCGGCCAGGTTTTGGGAGCCGATGACCAAAAGCCGCTGCCTGGCGTGTCAATTCTGGTGAAAGGTACAACGTCGGGTACCACCACTCGCGCTGATGGTACTTATAGTATCAATATAAACAGTCCGGCTGGCGCAACACTTACATTTTCATTCATCGGGTACGAAACGCAGCAGGTTTCGGTCGGTAATCGCGCAACAATAAACGTAACGATGGCCGTAGGAGCCACTACGTTGAGTGAATTTGTTGTGACAGCATTAGGTATCAAAAAAGATATCCGGCAAACGGGTGTTGCCATTCAAACCGTCGATGGGAATCAGTTGCTTAAAGCGCGTGAGCCTAACCCTATCAATTCTTTAACGGGCAAAGTAGCCGGACTGACCATTGGTTCCTCTTCCGAATTATTGGGTCGTCCAAACATTTCATTACGAGGCAATTCGGATGTGCTGTTTGTTGTTGATGGCATTCCTATTACATCGGATACCTGGAACGTAAGCGCCGACGATATTGACACGTACACCGTGTTGAAAGGTGCATCGGCATCAGCCCTTTACGGGTTCCGAGGAAAAAATGGCGCCATTCTGATCACGACGAAACGCGGCACAAAAGATAAGCGCGGTTTTTCGGTTGAGGTGAATACCAGCCAGATGGCCGATCAGGGATTTATTGCCATTCCGAAGGTGCAGGACGAATACGGTCCCGGCGACCACGGCGTGTATGCGTTTGGCGATGGTAAAGGAAACGGCCTCAACGATGGTGACTACGACATTTGGGGACCTGCGCTGAACGGGCAGTTAATTCCGCAGTACGACAGTCCGGTGGTGCCGGGTCAGAGCTTTACCACGACGTTCAAGAAAGCCGATGGCAACAACGTTGTGTATAGCAGCAACCGCCAGCCAACGCCTTTTACGGCGCGTGGGAAAGACAACCTCAGCCGATTTATTCAGACGGGTATTCTCTCGAATAACAATATTGCCGTGGCCGCGTCGGGCGAGAAATACGACATGCGGTTTTCGCTCTCGCATAATTTCCAGCAGGGACTGGTGCCCAATACAAAGCTCAACGTGACCAACTTTAACATTACGGGCGGGTATAACTTTTCGCCCAAATTACGATTCGAGTCAAGTTTAAACTACAACCGGCAATACACGCCAAACTATCCGGACGTAAACTACGGCCCTAACTCGCTGATTTATAACATCATTGCCTGGGGTGGTGCCGACTGGAATATCGACGATATGAAGCAGATATGGCAGCCCGGAAAAGAAGGCACTCAGCAGATTTACGCCGAATATCAGCGGTACAACAATCCCTGGTTCTTGGCTAAAAACTGGTTGCGCGGCCATTATAACAGCAATGTTTACGGCTATACCTCCCTCCGATACCAGATTGCCGATGGGTTGCAGCTAACGGCCAAAGCGCAGTTGACGACGTATAACCTGTTGCGTACGGAGAAATTTCCATACTCGGCCACAACATACGGACGTGAAGAAGCGCGTGGTGACTATCGCGAAGACCGCCGGAATATGTTCGACAACATCAATCAGGTGTTGGTTCAATACAACAAAAAAGTTACGCCCGATCTGACCATCAATGCATTGGTGGGTGGCGAAGCCCGGATTTTTAATTACAACTCCAACTACGCCAGCACCAACTACCTGAACGTACCGGGCGTCTATAATTTCGCCAACTCCTCAAACCCGGTTATTGCCAATAACTATCAGTCGGATATGCGCGTGTTGTCGGCTTATTACTCCGCCGATTTTACCTTCCGCGATTATGCGACATTAACCGCCACAGGCCGGGTTGATAAACTCTCGACGCTGCCCAAGGGAAACAATGCGTATTTCTATCCGTCGGTGGCGCTGAGTACAGTGATTTCAGATTATGTTCAACTACCGGCCAAACTCGGCATCTCGTTCCTGAAATTTCGGGCGTCCTATGCCAACGTAAAAGATGGGTTGACACAAGCGACAATTGGCTCAACACCAGGGGCTTCCTACCCATTGGGATATGGCGTTGACTACAACTCATCGTACGGCGGACCAACGTATCAGAATTCGGCGGTGTATTCGTTGCCCCTGTCTTATAACAACAAACCGTCGGCCTACTATGCCAATACGCTCAATAATCCGAATCTGAAGCCTAATTCAACCTCACAATCGGAAGTGGGCCTCGATATTCGTTTCCTGAACAACCGCCTGATATTGGATGGTGCTTATTATATCAGTAACGATGGCCCGCGCATTTTTACGCTGCCATCGTCGGAAGCAACGGGCTACACCGGCCGGCTGGTGAATGGAATCAGCACCCAGAAAAAGGGTGGTGAAATCTCTCTGACGGGGCAGGCGATTCGCTCGCCAAAAGGATTCAACTGGGACATTGTGGCTAACTACTCAACCTTTACCGAACGGCTGAAAGAAGTCTATCCGGAAGGAGGTATCAACACACTGGCATCGAGTTATTTTGTGGGGAGCAGCAGCAGTTCGCGTTTCATAAACATTGGCGACCGGACAGACGGCTTTTACTCAAACGCGTTTGTGCGAACGCCGGATGGTCAACTGATCAACGATGCTGGCGGACGCCCCATTGTAAATCCGGTAGCGCAATTTCTGGGCTATGTAAATCCGAAATTCGTTTGGGGTATAAACAACCGATTCAATTATAAAAACGTCAGTTTCAGCTTCCAGTTCGACGGTCGTGTGGGTGGCGTTATCGGCGATTACGTTCGGCAGAAAACATTTCAGGGTGGACGTCACATCGAAACTATACAAGGCGCTTACGGTGCCGCCCGGCCTAACGATGTACAGGGAATCAAGTCCTATCTGGGTGATGGTGTAGCACTGGCAAGTGGAACAATCAATTACGACGTAAACGGTAGTGTACTTAATTACAGCGAGTTGAAGTATACGCCCAACATAACCAAAACCTTTGAACAGGATTATATTGCCCGCGCGTTTGGGTCCACCGAATCCTTTCTCATGAGCCGTAGTTTTGCCAAACTGCGCGAGGTAATTATCGGCTATTCGCTGCCGCAAAACCTGTTGAGACATGTGGGCGTGAAGCAGGCCAGCGTGTCGGTGGTGGGACGGAATCTGCTGTATTTCGCCAAATACAAAGACATTGACCTCGACCAATATCTGACGGGTGGCATATCGGGTCTACAAACCCCAACGACACGCCGGTACGGTATTAACCTGAATCTGGTATTCTAGAAATGATAATAAACGGCACGAACGAATCGAACCGCCGATGCGGACGTTCGCGCCATCATAACAGATCAATCATGAAACTCAATAAAATCCTCATACTTCCTTTAGCCATTCTCGGCCTGGCACTGGCCAGCTGCGAAAAGCCGTTCGATGAACTCGAACAAGACCCGAACCGGCCAACCAGCGCCCCCGCTTCGCTGGTATTTAGCGGGGTTCTGAACGATATGTATAATAGCAATAGTAGCCCATCGGGTTATCATGGCGTTACAAACGGCGGTTGGGGCGATCAGCAGCGTTGGAACCAGTTTTACGCCAGTAATTATAATTACTACTCGACCAATGATTACGCCTGGACGGCTACGGATCTCTATTACACGACGCTGAAAGACGTGGTGAAAATGGAACAGGAAGCCAAAAAGGCAGGCTTACCGGACATAAATGCGTATTCGGCTTTGGGGAAGTTTTTCCGGGCGTTCTTTTTTGAGAACATGACCAAACGCGTGGGTGATATTCCGGTTACCGATGCGTTGCAGGGTCTGGATAATTCGACCCCCAAATACAATACGCAGAAGGAGGTTTATGTGCAGATTCTAAAACAACTCGATGATGCCAATACCGACTTAACTGCCCTTATTGCCAAAAGTGATAATAATCTGACTGGCGATATTTACCTGGGAAATAACCTGAGCAAGTGGCAGAAAGTGGTCAACACCTTTAAACTGCGTGTGCTGGTGAGCCTGAGCAAAAAAGAAGCTGATACGGATCTTAATGTAAAAGCGCGTTTTGCCGATGTAATCAACAACCCGACTAAATATCCGGTGCTGAGTTCGATGGACGATAACCTGCAATACGTTTATAATACCCAGTTCAACAAGTATCCCCGCAATCCGGATAATTTCGGACAGAATGCTACCCGTGAGAACATGGCCGCCACGTATCTGGGCACCTTAACGACGTTGAAAGATCCGCGCACATTTGTAGTAGCTGAACCGGCCACGGCAAAAGTTGCAGCAGGTGTTAAGCCAACCGATTTTGCGGCCTTCGTGGGTGCCTCGTCAGGTGAGGATTTAGCCATCATGTCGACCAATGCGAATCAGGGCCTGTATTCCTTCCAGAATCGTAAACACTATTATAGTACCTACACTGCCGAACCCTACATTATTATCGGCTATCCTGAATTGCAGTTTACCATTGCCGAAGGAATCAATCGGGGCTGGGCAACGGGCAATGCCGAAGACTATTACAAAAAAGGCATTCAGGCATCGTGGGGATTCTATGGGTTGAAAGATGGGAGTAACGACGTATTTTTCTCGGCGGATGGCGGCTATAAAGTGTTCAATACGTATCAGGTTACGGTTAGCTTTGCCGACTATTATGCCCAGCCGCTTGTAAAATACGCGGGCAATACAACGGCTGGTCTGACGCAGGTGCTAACTCAGAAATACCTGGCTTTCTTCCAGCATTCGGGTCTGGAAGCATTCTATAACCAGCGCCGGACAGGTGTACCAACGTTCATGGTTGGCCCCGGCACCGGAAATAGTACCCGCATCCCGCTTCGGTGGCAGTATCCATCAACGGAGCGTTCATACAATACCGCCAACAACAGCGCAGCCGTAACGAGCCAGTACGGCGGCACCGACGACATCAATGCTGCCATGTGGATACTAAAATAATTTCTTACCCTTAAACCGGACCGGTAAGGCTTTCAAAAGCTTTATCGGTCTTTTATTTTTGTACGCTATGCGACGTATCTTTTTCCTGCTAAGCTTTTTTGTGAGTGTGTCTGCGCTGGCTCAACCGGCTCAGAATTTAATTTTGGTAACGCTTGATGGTGTTCGCTGGCAGGAAGTATTTACCGGTGCCGACTCAACACTACTCTTCGATCCGGTCTACAGCCGCGATACGGCCAGTGCCCGGAAGCAGTTTTGGGCGGCTACGCCAGTTGAACGACGCAAGCGATGCATGCCGTTTCTGTGGAATACGATTGGGCAACAGGGGCAGCTGTACGGCAATCGGCAGCAGGGAAGTCGCATGAATGTATCCAATCCGCACTGGTTCAGCTATCCCGGTTATAACGAAATCCTGAGTGGCTACGCCGATGACCGAATCAAATCGAACGACAAGATTGACAACCCGAACGTTACGGTACTAGAGTTTTTGAACCAACAGCCGGGCTATGCGGGAAAAGTAGCCGTTTTTTCTTCCTGGGATGTTATTGAGGCCGCCGTCAACGAAAAGCGCAGCGGCATTCCGGCGAGTTCGGCCAATGAAGCAAGCCAACCGGTCACGGGTGCCGATTCGCTGTTGAGCGATTTGACAACGCTGTATCCACGGGAGTTTGGCGACGGCGTACGGGCTGATTTCCTGACGTATTTTTCGGCCCGGCAGTACCTCAAGGAAAAGCAGCCGCGTGTATTATTTCTGTCGTTCGATGAAACCGACGATTTAGCCCATGCCGGGCGTTATCTCGACCATTTACGAATGGTGCAATCCATTGATCGGTACTTAGCTGATTTATGGCAAATGATCCAGCGCATGCCCCAGTATGCGGGCAAAACGTCTATTGTTATCACCACCGATCATGGGCGGGGCCACACACCCAAAGCCCGTTGGAAAGACCACGGCACCAAAACTGTTGATTCATTCCAGATATGGATGGCGGCAATGGGGCCCGACATTCGGGCAACGGGCGAACAGGGAGGTGGGCCAGTGCTGTTTCAAAACCAGATAGCGGCTACGTTGGCTCGTCTACTGGGGTTTACTTTTACGAGTGACCATCCAATCGGCCCACCCATTAACACTATTCTTGGCGACAAGCGTTGATGTTAGGAATATTCGGTGGTGTCGGGTTCTCAAACCCGACGCTATTGCTAACGCGAGGGTGTCGGGTTTGAGAACCCAACACCACATCCATCCAGCCAATAACCATCCTGCCTAAATAAACAACATTCGGGCGTTTTGAAAACCATTCCATTGGCTCATACTTGTCAAATAATCGGTGGCAATGTGGCTAATGGAGTTAGTACTATAAGCTCCTGCTAAGTGGTCGTTGTGAGCAGAAAGCGTTGTCTGCCCGGTCAACGTATCATAGACACCCTGCGGTATCAGGCCATGCTCCTCGTAAACCCAGAACAGGAAGTCAACGGCATCCGATAACGTATCGAATCCGAAGCTGACGGGGGTTTGGAAATGGGTACAAACAGCGACAAATCGCATAAAAACAGGCATAAGTTGAGATAACAAAGGTAAGCTTCTCCCCTTGCGGCTCATTACCAAACCCATTATCAAATGATTAGTATATAACTTTCACATGCCCGTATTGAGCCTAAAAGAGATTTACAGCAGAGAATGCAGAGTTGCTTTCAGGGTCGGTTTCCTTCCGTTTGAGTTAATTATGGCGATACGCTACCTCCAGTGACATGGTCATAATTTGATAACAACTGATGGCCGAAACAACCAGTACATTCGTTCTTTACTAACTCAATAGTGCCCCTTTTCGCTATGATTTCGCATTGGATTATCGAATTAATGAATTTGCTGGCGGGTAATAGCCGGTACATCACCTACACGCCGTTGAATCAGATTGGCTTTATGATAACAGTAATCCTCTTTTTTGCACTCTCCATCTCGCTTCTTCTTTTTGTCTGATCACGGACTAACCTGCTTAGAGTAATCACGCAGCTTTAACCTCTTAAATCATATCGCATAAAAAAGACCGGAGCAATGCCCCGGTCTTTTTTTATACTACCAATAGTGACAATTAGTAAGGACAATTATTTATCGTAATTAGCATTCTGGGGATCCCAGTTAGTCCAGCCTTTGGTCCAATCTGTTGTTCCGAAAGCCCCGATGAATGTTTCCTTTGTAAAGAAACCATCAGCACCCTTACCGTCCCAGATAGCGCCCGTTAACAACGGCGAACCTGTTTGTGGCAGGAAGCTTGGGGTAGTCAGGTTGAAACTGGCCGTGTTAAGCAGCAGAGCCGCTACACCTGTACTTGGAATAACCTGATTTTTGTAAGCCGCCGTCGTGAAGAAAGCTAATGCCTGGGCATTCGTGATGGAACCTGCCCCACGCACCGCCGTTGTAGAACTGGGGATTTCGTCGTTCGCCAGTACAACTCCGTGTAATTGCAGGGCTCCGCTCGTAGCATTATCGAGTGTGCCGGTTGTTCCCGTTGGTGCATCTAAACGCAATCCTTCAGGATAACCAACTATCAGGGAATTGAAAATGCTGATCGCCGTGTTCCGACGAAGGTGCATACCCGATTGATACGGACCGCTACCCTTCGATGAATTAGCATTTACCGGTGTACCGCTAAACGCAAAATTGCTCATGTTGGCAAAAATACCGCCCGTTAGAGGTAAGCCAGCGTTTGCGCCGGTAGCCGGTAAACCCGGATTAAAGTTATCCGACTCAAAACCATTCGAACCCGATTGGTCAGCTACGTCAGGGTCACGCAACGAGAGACCGTACTGCACTTTACCGGACCAGCCCCAGTCGGTATCCCAATCATCATCCCAGCCCCGGAAAGCAACAAGGTTTTTTGCATTGACCGTACCGCCAAACCACTCATACGAATCGTCGCCACTGTACGACACCTGAATATGGTCAAGTGTTGTACCTGCTCCAACGCCATACAGAGACAAACCATTGATTTCGCTGTTAGCCAGCAAAGCAATACCGCCAAACTCAATACGTACGTACTGTAACGTTCCCGAATTATCGTTGACATCAGAAAAGGTGCCAACTGTGCCTGGAAGTCCGCCTTCAAAGCCGGTAGCACCCGGCTGATTGACAGGAGCTTTGCCCATGATAACAATACCGCCCCAGTCGCCATAATTACGCGAGCCAGCGGCTTTGTTCGACGTGAATACGATTGGCGCGCTAGCGGTACCAACAGCCACAATTTTAGCACCGGGTAAAACAATTAGGGTTGCGCCCTGCTGTTTGCCAGCCGGATCAACTTCTTTGCCGCCCCCTTTAATGATGGTGCCCGCTTCAATGGTTAGCGTAGCGGGTGCTACCACCTGCACAAAGCCACGCAAATAATAAACATTACCAGCCGTCCATTTTGTGTCGGCTGTAATATTACCCGTTACTTCGACAACCGGCTTGGTGCCTAACTGAAATGCCGTTGAACTGGTAACGGTTGCCCCGCCCGACGTGACGGCAATGGGTGTTCCGGCATTTGCAGGTACTACTACCGTTAGAGATGTAGTCGATGCGCCTGTTACGACGGCAGTCACACCGCCAAACGTTACGGTATTGCTAGCGGGAGTAGCACTGAAAGCCGTACCCGTAATAACAACGGGCGTACCAACTGGAGCCGATGAAGGCGTAAAACTCGTGATACTCAGAACCGGAGCGGGTGTGTCCTCATTCTTACAGGACGATACCGCTAAAAACAAGCCCAGCGCCAGTGCCAGAAGGGGCAGCGTAGCCCGTCCTGGAATTGCTCGACGACTCGATTGAGAAAATTGCATAAACATTGGTTTTTGTTTGAATTGGGTACTATTGAAACTGAGGTAATTACGGAATAACTATTCGGCGACCGAACGTGTAAATTGCACTAGCGGTGAAGTAGCTGCCCCGCTTAAACTTGCGTAGCATCTGGTCGGCATTAGCCGTTTGTGATGTTACATCGCTACCGATTTTGCCGTCGTGGTTGAAGTCCTGCGCAAACCGAACGTATTGATTCAAGATGTCCTGGATACCAAGCCGTAGTTCAATTTTCTTGTTGAATTGCTTGGTTAGGTTAAGGTCAATTACCTGGCGAGGCATTTCATAGACCGTTGGATTCTGGCTATTACCCACCGTGAAAATCC